>OMVH01000121.1 GCA_900314365.1 uncultured Prevotella sp.
ACAAAGGGCGCAGCCATTGCATCACAGCAAGGGTTTTGCTGGTTTTGGTCAAAAATAACATGAATGTCTGTCAACCCTTACCTATATGAGAATATTAAGAGCATCATTCATTATAATTTAGGGTGACGCATTGACGAAGTCGGGAGTGCGCCACTCTTGGGTCCGGGTACCATAGGGTTTTACATAGAGACGTTACAACTCAGAAAGAACGGAGGTGACAGGAAGAATGAATATGAACAAAAAAGAAGTTAATAAAAAATATAAGTTTTAAGTAATCGTTTCGCTTCTTTTGTGTATCTTTGCAAATCGTAAGAGAATTTAGCCCGAAAGCAAGAAATTAAAATTTTTCATTAATATAGAAAATAGTATCAGTATGAAGAAAATTTACCTATCATTGGCTTTGTTCGCTCTCCTTGGGACGATGCCGACTAAAGCTCAGACGTTGCTCGACGAGGACTTCGAGACGGGCAGCACCGAGCTCAGCTCGCTGCCTGTAGCGAAAGGCAGCGGATGGACCACAGAAGGCGATTACAAGGGTGATGCCCTTGACTTCAAGTGGCACAACTACTACAGCAAGAAGGGAGCATTGGCCGGAAGCACCAACTGCGCGGCTTGCGACGGCCCTACTTGGAGTGGCGACAAGAACAATGCCTTCGGGCCCAGAGAGGAGAAGCTCATTACGCCGGAGCTCGATCTTAATGACACCTACCAGCTGAAGTTCACTTGGAAGGTGGGTCCCACCAACGCACAGGAGACCTCGAAATACGACCTTCAGGTGCGCGTTATAGTCTCCGGTTCTACCGACACCACGACGGTGTTCTCCGTACAGGACAAGAATCTGCTTGCCAAGAGCGGAGTGCTTGTCTATCCCATCACAACATGGGACCCCTATACCTCACAAGTGGACCTGAGTGCGTGGAAAGGCAAGAAGGTGAAGCTGGCTTTTGTCTATAAGATGTATACCAAATATGGGAACATAGCCTATTTGGACAACGTGAGTGTGAAGCAGTTCACTCCTTACACAGCTCCGTCGGCCTCCATCGACAACAACAGCTACAAGTTCCCGAAGATGTACATCGGCGAAAAGTTCTATACCACACAGTTCACTCTGAAGAACGACGGTCTCGACGGTCTGAAGGTGACCGGTCTTGACCTGCCTGCCGGAGTATCCACGCCGTGGGACTACAGCTCGGTGAATCTGAAACAGTTTGAGAGCACTAAGTTCCAGCTTGCCTACACGGCCTCGCTCACATCGCCCGTCGATGCTAATGCCGTGATTCATACCACGGGTGGCGATGTGACGATTCATCTCACCGCCACCAAGGAGGCTGTGCCGGAGGGCTACATGCTCGAATCGTTCAACAACAGTTTCCCGCCTGCCGGATGGAAGAACAGCGGATGGAACAGGACCGTCAAGGCTCTTGAGGGCGACGGCTCGGCCTATGGCTCGGCCAGCTACGACGATGCTTATCTGGTATCACCGAGGCTCGATCTCACAAAGGGTGGCAAGCTGACGTTCACCTATATTGATGTGTTCACAAGCGAGGACGGTGGAACCTACCAGACCAATGACTTCCGTGTGGACGTGTCGTATGACAACGGCAAGAACTGGACAACCAAATGGAAATACAACGCCAACAATGGCGGCATGGACAACTATGCCGAGCAGACTGTGGACCTCGGACAGGGTACCGACAGCTCTTATGTGAGATTCGTTGATACCGCCGTGGAGTATGATTCCGAAGAGGGCGCAGGCGAGTTTGCCGACATCTATGTCGACCGCGTGCTGCTTCCTAACGTCTATGGCGCCGACCAGGCTCCTCTCGCTCCGACGCTTGTTGCACCCAAGAACAAGGCCACGGAACTGTTGCCGAAGAACATCGAGTTCAAGTGGGAGCCTGTGCTCTTCGCAAAAGGCTATAAGCTTTATGTAGGCAGCGACAATGCCGCCAGCAACCTTGTCAATGGGCTCGACGTGAAGGATGTGACCTCTTATACCCTTGCCGCAGCCGGTTACGGTACCACCTACAACTGGAAGGTAGTGCCCTACAACGACAAGGGCGACGCCACCAATGTACCTGTATGGACCTTTACTACTCAGGCCGACGCTTCGGTTTCGAACTATCCTTATGAGGAGAACTTCACGAAGGGCAGTATTCCTAACGGCTGGACTGTTGAGGCAGCTGCTTCTTACAACCGCAAGTGGAGCGTGAACGACTACTATCCCTACGAATTTGGCAACGTGAAGAGTAATGTGCTTATGTCGGCCTACATGGCTGCACCCAACGAGCACACCACCGTCACCACACAGCAGTTCCGCCTCCCGGCAGACAAGAATATGAAGGCTTCCTTCGTCTGGACCAACGTCCATCCCAGCGATGCTACCGTCGATGCTACGGGCACCAAGGCCAAGAAGAATGTTTCGCCCAACAACGGCATCAGTGCTTGCAGCTTCGAGGTAAGTGCCAATGGCAGCGACTGGACCACGTTGAGCTACATTTCGGAGAAGGGAGATGATGCAAGCTACTGGAAGACAGAGGACATCGACCTCAGTGCTTATGCCGGTCAGACGGTGCAGTTCCGTTGGGTGCACCAGTCGTTTGCTGACTACAACCGCGACGGTGGTACCTCAGTGGCTCACTTCGTAGTGAGCGAGGCCCAGGAACTCAAAGCCGAGTTCAACAAATCCGGTTGGAACGCAGGTATCGTCAACTACAACAAGGCCAACAACTCGGGCAACACGCTCACCCTGCTCAACAAGGGTGCCAAGGAGCTCAAGGTGGCCTCGGTGAGCTTTGCTACGCCTAACTTCACGACCACACTCGCAGCCGGCGACGTGATTGCCGTGGGTGCCAGCAAGGCATTCAGCATCCAGTTCAATGCGAACGAGACGGCCGCAAAGGTGGCAGACAAGATGACCGTCAACTTCGAGGGCGGCTATAGTACAACCTTCGATGTCAGCGGTGAGGCTCTGCGTCAGGACCAGCTCTACTACGGATTTGAGAATAATTCGCTGGACTACAGCTGGAAGAATGACTTCACTATGTTCGATGTTGACAATACAGCCAACGAGAAATTCACTTATTATCTCAGCGAGGCTGAAAATGACGGGTCGAAGTACGCCTTCACGCAGGTGTGGCTCAACAATCCTAATGCCACGGCTTACGACGGCACAGGTGCACTTCTCACCGGTACTCCTGTCTCGGGTACAGGCAACGACTGGCTGGTGAGCAAGGCCTTGAAAGTGGGTTCCAACGCCTCCTTCTCGTTCTATGCCCGCAACTTGGAGCAGACCAACAGTGTGCTTCCTGCCGGAAAGAATAAGATTTCCGTGCTCGTGAGCACCACTGACAATGCTTCTACCTCATCGTTCACGGAGAAGCTGCTCCCTGAGGAGGAGATTCCTTACTTGGGCGCCAATGAGTGGAAGCAGTACTCCTTCGACCTCTCCAAGTACGCCGGCAAGACCATCTATGTGGCCATTCACCATACTTCTGCCGAGGATGTCATGGAAGCCTTCTATGACCACTTCCTCTTCGAGGGACTTGCCACTGCCACGACCGGTATCGAAAGCGTGAAGACCGTAGGTGCCGACTCCGATGTGACGGTTTACAGTGTTGATGGTACTCTCGTCGCTTCCGGTAAGGCAGCTCAGGTGCTGGGTTCGCTGCATAAGGGCCTTTATGTTGTGAAGGCTAAGGAAGGCAGCAAGGTGAAGACTTTCCGTTACGCCCGTAAGTAACATGCATCTGGCATAAGGTCGGGCTCCAAGGGAGTCAGCTTCCCGAGAGCATTTCCGCCTCCATGCTGGAAAACGTCAGGGCGTGCTTTTCTGAAGTACGCCCTGATTGGCTTCAAGCCTATACCTTATTATATATAGTGCAGAGCCGGCGACTCATAAGTCGGAACTCTGACAAACAACTTACTATTGATGAAAAAACTATACTTCCTCCTTGTACTCATGCTTTGTGGTTTGTCTTTACAGGCACAGACCCGCGACAAGAAGCTCACCATTGCAGTGACGACGACAACCAAGGAAAACCTCAGTGGGCAGACTGTCGGGCTCGTCCAAACCGACTATGCCGTTGGCTATGGCACCCTTACGCTCGATGGCAATGGCAAATGCAGCGTGAAGGTATATGCCGGTCCGCACAAGCTTACCGTCAGCCGCAGTGGCTACCAGACAGCCGAGAAGACCTTCACCGTCAACAGCGACACCACGGTGAGCGTAACTCTCAGCGAGCTTGTGACGAAGCCTTATGCGCTTGATGCTAAGGTCAGTCACGACGTGATGACCGGACGCAACGACATCGCTGTCACTTGGAACACTCAGGCGCCGGTGTTCTCCGACGACTTCGAAAGCTACGATGCTTTCTCCGTCAAGTTCGGAGCCTGGACAGGCATTGATGCCGACCAGCAGGCAGCCGCCGCCCTTGAGGGTGACTATCCTAACCGCGGTGCCCTGGAATATGCACAAATCATAAATCCTCTCGCTGTCACTCCCACCTGGTGGTATTCTTATCCCGTGCTCAGGCCGAGGAGCGGCAAGCAATATGTCGGTTTCATTCGCACCAGTTCCGGTAATGCCAACGACGACTGGCTCATCTCGCCAGCCTTCACTCCTGGTACCGACAACGTGCTGACCTTCTATGCCAAGGCTGCCGATGCCTACCCTGAGCGTTTTCAAGTGTACATCACCACGAAGACCGACAATCCCACTCAGCAAGACTTCACGCGCCTTGATGAAGGCAACTACGAGCAAGTAGACTACAAGCAATGGCATAAAATGCAATACAGTCTTGCCGCCTACGAAGGCAAGCCGGTGAAGTTTGCCATCCGCTACATCGGTGACTATAGTTCCCTGCGTTCCTTCATGCTGATGATTGACGATGTCAGTGTGGGGCAGGCCGACCTACAAGCCAGTGCGAAAGCCCCTTCGCGCAGGGTAGCACGCCGCTCGCCGCGTAATCCCAACGAAAAGTTCAAAGTCTTCCTCGACGGCAATCTGGTAGGAACCACTTCCGACTACTCCTACACACTGGCCGATGTAGCCACTGGCAGCCACACGGTGGGCGTTCAGGCCGTGTATGTTGACACACTTAGCGAGACTTCTACCATCCCTGTCGACATCCCGAAAGACAATGCCAAGGTAACTTTCAACGTCAGTGCTGACAGTAAGCTCAGCGCTAATGGACAGTCTGTCAATATCACCAATCAAGCCACGGGACAGGGCTATACCCTCACTGTCGCCGATGGAAAGGTGGAGATACCATCGCTGCCCTTTGGCACTTATCTTGTCAACATAGAGGAAGGTGCTTTCAATAGTTTCGAGCATACCTATGAGGTGAAGGCTGATGCAAACTTCAACATTCAGCTCACCGACAAGGTGCGCGACCCGTTCAATATCTCAGCTGACGTGAAAGAGAATGCAGACGGTACGGGTAATGTGGCCCTGCGGTGGAACCAGGATTTTGCCTTCAGCGACAGCTTTGAGTCGTATGACGATTTTGCCACCGGTACTTTCGGCCCGTGGAAGAGCATTGATAACGACCAGATGCCGGTCTATCCCATCTCGCTTAACAACACCATTATCAGCTTCCCAGGCTCGGGAACAGCAACCAATCCTAAGGCTCTTGCCCCGGTTGTGTTCAACCCGTCAACCACAACACCGCCCATGTTGCCTACCGACAAGGCAATGGCACCTCCGACAGGAGCAAAGGAGATTGTGTTCTTCTCGCCTCAAGGTGCACAGGCCGACAAATGGCTCATCTCGCCCGAGCTTAACATTCGTGACGGCTATAAACTACAAGTGACGGCTAAGTCTTATGCTGAGACTTACCCGGAGACCCTCGAGTTTGCAGTGAGCACCGAAGGTGATGACCCCTCTGACTTCACTGTGCTAAGTACAGCGGCCCAAATGCCGGCTGACCAATGGACTAAGTATGAGACCGACCTCTCAGCCTACAGTGGCAAGAAGGTGCGCGTGGGCATCCATTATACCTCAAAGGACACCTTCTTTGCTCAGTTGGATGATTTCCGTGTGGGTCCTGCTGAGAGTGCCGATGCAACTGTCGACTACGGTAATGTGATAAACTATGAGGTGTTCCTCGACGGAGGATTGGTCGGCCGGAGTGACAGCGCCGCTTATGAATTGACGAACGTCAGCGTGGGTACTCATACGGTAGGCATCAGAGCCGTCTATATGAACAGTGAGTCGAAGACCACCACTTACACCTTTACAGTAAAGGGCAAACCGGCCGTCTTCAATTATCTCAATACCGGTTACCGCTATAAGAAGGCAGGCGAGACTGTTGATGTTTTCGCACAGTTCAAGAATACAGGGTCGAAGGACATCAACAAGTATGTCGTCAGTCTCGACCTTGACGGTGCTGTCTACACTGAGACCGTCAGCGAGGCCGTGAAAGTAAAAGGCACTGATGCTTGGGAGCATAACCTGAAGCTCTCCAACGACATTAAGCCCGGCCGCCATGTGGTGAAGGTCTCAATCACGTCGGTCAACGACTCCGTGCTCGACGATAAGCCCGTGATAGCCGACAGCTTCTACGTCTATACGGAGAGTTTTGCTCGTCAGATGACCTACTTTGAGCAGTATGCCGATGAAGATAACGTCTATTCTGCTGCCAGTAACAGTATCATTGCTTCCACGCAGAAGTCGGCCAAGACACCCTTCGCTCTTGTTAATGTCTATCGTGAGGGGAATTCCTTGGCTATTGACGACGGCAAAGCTCTCTGCGACCGCTATGC
Source organism: uncultured Prevotella sp. (assembly GCA_900314365.1). Classification (GTDB taxonomy): domain Bacteria; phylum Bacteroidota; class Bacteroidia; order Bacteroidales; family Bacteroidaceae; genus Prevotella. The sequence continues at coordinate 6,766 of OMVH01000121.1, forward strand.
TTACACATGGCCCAGCTTCACGCTCGACCGCTCCTATTATCCCGGTGAGAGCCACATAGCTTACGACTTCAACAGCTACTCCTTGGGAGCTCCGTCGTTAGTGGTGGGTATTCTTAATGAAATGCTTGGACAGGAGTATGTCAATCCGGCATTTGCTACGATTGCAATTAATCCTAAGTATGACTCTTCCAGTCGTACCCTTAAAGTGGATGTAAGTGGCAAGGTTGCATCCGACTACAAGGCCATGTTCGGCAATGTGGCTCTTACGGTCATGCTCACCGAAGACAGCATTGACGCACCACAGACTGTCTACAGTGGCGGGTCGGCACAGGAAGAGCGCCACTACCTGCACAACAACGTACTGCGTCAGTATCTCTCAGCGCCCAACGGCGACGAGCTCGAGCTCTCAGGCTTTGATTACAGCACTGCTTACACAGCCGTACTGCCTTCGAACTTCGATGCCTCGCATCTGCGTGTTGTCGCTATTGTCACCCGCTACGCCCCGTCCATAACTGACGCCAACGTCATGACGATGGATGTGCTCAATGCCTATAGCGTCAAAGTAGGTCCTTCGACTGGTATCCGTTCCACAACTATGAATGAGGAAGCACCTAAGGAGTACTATTCCATTGACGGACGGAGACTTGACAACAGTGCATTGCCGCAGGGAGTGGTGATAGAGAAGCAAGGCAACCAGAGTCGCAAGATAATCATCAAACATTAATATCATAAACGGTTCTGCTTCCCTACAGAGGGAGGCAGAACCCATGTTGAATCATTAAAACACAAGCTTATGAGGAAATTCAACTTTTTTGTGCTTTTGGTTCTCATCTTTATGGGCTTATCACCATCCACCGTCCGCGCTGAGATGGTAAGCCCCTATAAGATGGACTTCAACAAAAGTATCTCTACGGCCTCACACGATTTCAAGGTGGCTTCAGGCTGGGGACACAAAGTGGACTCCTACTATGACGACGAGGAGTATGAGACGTATTATCCCTCTTACACCTACAGCAGTACAGCGGGAATCGGCAATTCCGGCGCTCTGCTCATTGGCGACCAGGAAAGTCTTGGCAGTGGTTGGAGTAGCGGCAGCTCAGTCGACCTTTTGGTCACGCCTCAAGTTACGGGTAATGTCTCCGTGTATGTGAAGAAAGCCAAGAACGCGGGCAAGATAGAGTTCTACACGGTAACAAAGTCGGGCTCCAGCTATAGGACGAGTGGAAAGTTGAGTGTCACGCTCCCCACTCTTTCTACCGACGACTATGTGAAAGTATCGCTTCCTGCTCAGAAAGATACTTATGTGGGTATCTGGGGCAGCAATGTCTACATTGATGATTTTGAGGCCGACAGTGCCACTGTGGAGCTTTCCAAGGCTCTCGCCATCAAGAAAGTCACCTACGTAGCTGTAAACAGTGCGTCGTCGGGCACCGAGGATGTCGGAGCCGACGGTAAGTTCAACGTGAAGTTCAAAGTTACCCTGCAGAACACAGGTGATGTGGACCTCAATCCAGGCGATGAAAACTACTCGCTGAGCATCATCAACTACGATAAGAAGGTGCTCGCTACCCAGCCCATTACAGAGGCTTTGAAGGCCGGTGCTACTCTCACCGATGTCGAGATTGCCACGAAGCTTGCCTATGCAACCTATTCGAAGCGCGACCGTTTCGACGTGAAGGAGAACATCAGCAACACCTCTTCTTACGGCACCTGGCTGGAACCAGTTCCCTATGCACCAGTAATTCATCTTCGCGACAGCAACAGCACCAGCCTCGACTCTACAAGCACGCAGGACTTCGGCCGCATCAAGACCTCTGTGACGCGTAAGTTTAAGCTTGAAAACGAAGGGGCTGCTCCACTTGTCATCACAAAGGCAGAAGTGCCCGAGGGCTTTGCTACGAGCCTTACACCGCAGACCATTGCCGCTCATCAGTCGACGGAATTCACCATCACGGCAGAAACAAATATCTACGGCATCCATGCTGGCAACCTCGTCATCACTGCCGACAGCATCAGTCCCTATCGGCTGCCGCTAACAGCCACCGTGCTCGATCCGTCGAAGCTCTTCGTCGACTTCGAGGACGGCAAGTGGCCCGTAGGCTTCATCGCAGGCGAGAATTGGAAAGTGGTACAGCGTGACTACTCAAGTTCCGACAATGTCTACATGGCTATGAGTGAAAACGTTGACGACACCAAACTTATAACTCCGCTGCTCGAAGTGGCCAAGGGGGAGAAGATGAGCTTTGATGTAGCCAAGGCCAGCACTTACTCCACCGACAGCCATATGAACGTCTACTACTCCACCGACCGCAAGAACTGGAAGCTTGCGAAAGCCATTCCCAATGCCGATCTTGTTAAGGAGCGCGCTGTGTCGTCAACCTACTATTACGGTAAGCTGAAGAACTTCGTCCTTGACAGCATCCCCGCAGGAAAGGTCTATCTCGCTTTTGAAGCTGGCTATGCCGGTGTCGACAACATCTATGGTTTCAAACTTGCTGACGTGGAACATGATGTGTTCTTCTCTAAGACTGTTGTTCCCACTACAGGTATGGTCAACCATAAGAGTGATGTGAAGGTGTCCCTGCAGAACCTTGCACCGTCCAAGGAGGAAGCAGGAGCCTACACGCTGCGTCTTATGGTCGACGGCAAGCAGGTGGCTGCCACTACCGGTGATAGTATTGCACCAATGGCTTCAGCCGATTTCACCTTGTCGTTCATTCCCCATGAAGCAGGTGATTTCAAACTGTATGTGGAATACCAGAACGGCGACTACACCGTCCGCACTGCCGACGACAGCATATCCGTGGCTGCCGAGACTGCCTCCAACGATGTTAAGGTGGGCAAAGTCACTGGTACATCTTCCAATTATGCTACTCCTATCACGGGCTACGACCGTCACAGTCTCTCTGATGTTATCTTCACTTCCAAGGTGCTTCAGGCAGCCGGTCTCAAGAAGGGCGATAAGATTGTGCGTGTCAGCTTCAAGGGACGCAACACGGATGGTGCTGTGAAGACAGTTTTGAAAGGCTGGCTGGGCAATAGCAAAGAGGCTGCCTATCCCAATGGCTACAAATGCGCCGAGCCTGCCGAAGGCACTCTCAAGCAAATTGTCAACGACACTGTGACCATCGACATGAAGGGCTCTCTCAACCAGACCGAGCCTCTTGTGAGCATCGATATTCCCGATGGCTTTGTCTATGATGGAACCAATATCCGTATGGTCTTCCGTTCCGATTTGACGACCCCCTACAAGCGTACCTACTTCGAATACTCCGATGATGATCTCAACGGCTACTCCATAGCTCGTGATGCCTCTATTGACTGGGAGGATGCTTCTTCGACCTCGCACATGCCGGTGCCCTACTTCACGGTTGAGCGCACGGCTCCGGTCCTTGCAGGTACTGTCACCGACCAAGCCACTGGCCGCCCCGTGGCCAATGCTCTCGTCACGGCATACCAGGGTACCGATGCTGAGCCTACCGTCATCTACAAGGACACTACTGATGCGAAGGGACACTACAGCATGACCATCTATCAGGCTGATTCCACCTACACGCTGAAAGTAGCAGCCGAAGATTACGACACGCTCACGGTAGCTAACGTCCAGATAGGCGATTCGCTCACCAAGGACATTCAGCTCAAGGCTGTGCCCATTAGGGTCACTGTTGGAGCCGACGGATGGACTACCTTCAGCTCTAAGCGCGCCGTCGACTTTACGAAGACCGAAGGTGTGAAAGCCTATTACGTGACGGAGTATGCTGACAACAAGGCAACCCTCGTTGAGGTCAGCAATGTACCGCCCTGTACGGGAGTTGTCGTCAAAGCTGAAGCTGGCACCTATGAGTTGCAGCAGAGTCTTGACTCCGTCTACATAACGTTGAGCAACTTCCTGGTAGCTACTCCCGATTCTGACGTCACGGTTCAGGACGACGACTTTGGCTCCGTCTACACTCTGACCTCTCAAGAAAGCGTTCCTGGGTTCCTAAAGGCTGCAGTCGGCACAACGGTAGCAAAGGGACAGGCTTATTTGAAAGTGGATGCTTCCGTTAAGGCCAATGACTTTATACCTCTCTTGTTGACAACGACCGGCATTGATAACGCTACGACTGCCAAGAGTGGCCTTGACTTGTCAAAGCCCTTCTACAATGTCAGCGGTCAGCGCGTGTCGCCCAGTTACCGGGGTATCGTTATCCAGAATGGAAAGAAGTTCATTAAGAAGTAGTCCCCTTGGTTACTTCCCCTTTTCAACAGGCTGCCTCTAACGGCAGCCTGTTTTTATAGGTGAGGTTTTTTTTGGCTTCGCCATTATTCCGTGAAAATAGCCTCTCCTGATAGCCAGTGCTTTATGATGTTATTTGGGGATAACGCATTTGCAAAGTCAGCTTCGGCTGAACTTTGCGAAATGTTGCTTGCTTTATCGTCAATGCGGGTGTATTCCCCCTCTATCTGATTGAGGCCGGCTTTCCGGCCTGTCATTGGTTACCGACAGTTGAATGTGGGGGATATTATTTATATGTCCCTGCCGAGTCGGAGTGGAAATAATAGACCTGCTTGCTCTCAGAATAGGTATAATATTGTCGCAGAAACGTTACAATATCCGTTCATCAATATCTTCGAAAGAGAGCGAAACAGAGTACGCTTTGCCCCTTTTCGGAGTGTTCTTCGCTCGAGATAGGACTACGAGCGCCTCGTGATCGGACTTCGAGCGCCTCGAGATCGGACTTTCATCGTCTAAAAGTATAGGTTTTGCCGGGCTAAAATCGCCCTTTTGGAGGCTAAAAACATAGAAATGGGCGACCCCCACAAATATCATTATCGTGTAAAGTATTGAATAGCAATAGTTTGCGATTTTACTTAAAAATAACGATTTTCGGAGCTAAATCTGAATTTCTGCCGAGTATTGCCATTTTTTGAGAAAAATCCGGCCTTCATTTCTTATAATTTTTCATTTTGAACAAGTCTTTGTCAGCCTGCATGCGGTGTGTAAATAGCAAGATTTTCTAAGAAGTGGTCAGGGTGCTGTGAAGGCAAAAACTCCGGTCGGATTAAATGAAAGAGCCGTATATGTATGTTGTAAATTTTAAGTAAAAAGCTTGCGCTTCTTGCAAATAAGCAGTATCTTTGCGTTGTATTAGCAGTATTGTTATTAATCTCTTAATCAGAACATCGCTTATGAAAAAACTTTTACCCATTAATAATGGTAATCAGTAGAACAAGTTTGTCTTAACGCTAGAACTATTTAATCATTTTAATACACATCAATCATGCCATTATGACACGTCCCAACAATCACATTCTTTTTGTGCTTGTCCTGCTACTCTCGGTTCTTCCGTCAGCAGTTGAAGGACAGCACCAGTTGCCTTTCTTGCAGAGCAAGAAGGCTGTCCAAACCTCCCCTGCCAAGAAGGCAGGAGCTAATGTAGCGAGTAAGACAGCCTATGCGTGGTTAACCCGCGACCGAGGTGATTTGCCTCTCGGCTTAGTCTCTTTCGATATCAGCAAGCCGCAAAAGCTCAAGTCCTTATTTCCCCTAGCCGACAAAGCATTTGCCGGCACCTATGGGCGGGGTAAATACTACTTCTATCGTTTTCAGGACGACAAGGCCAACCAAACCATGAAGCCGCTTGCACTCTCTTGTCTCGACCTCAACACGGGTGCCATTACCGATGTTGCCGACTGGAGCAACGCTGACTTTGTGTGCAATGATATGGCTTACGACTACAGCTCAGACTGTATCTATGCGATGTGCCGCAGAATATACACCGACGAAGATTTGAATTTCAGTATAGAGTATTCATCTTTGCTTAAGGTTGACCCTAAGACCGGCAAATACACGGTGGCAAAGGATTTCCTGACTGATTATTCAGGACTCTCCAATCCCGTCTATCTGACGCTGGCTTGCGATCTGCAGGGCAATCTGTACTCCATCAATATTGCAGGCCAACTTGTGAAGTTCGATAAGGAAAAGAACTTCAGTCAGAAAATCATAGGCAGTACCGGTATGTCACCCGGAAAGTACCTGCAGTGCATGGACTTTGACCACGAAACAGAGAAACTATATTGGGCCGCTGACTATAAGAATAAGGTGAGCAATTTTTGCCTCGTGGATACAAAGACGGGACATGCCACCGAAATAGGAGCCTTGGGTACTGACAGCAGGATTGCAGGACTTTACATCCCGTTCGATCTTCCGGCCGACGGGGCTCCGGGCTCGGCCGTTGATTTCACTGTCAATCCGGCTGCCAAAGGGGAACTTTCCGCTTCATTGTCGTGGACCAATCCTTCACAAACCTTCGGTAACAATGCGCTCACGTCGCTCACAAAGGTGGAAGTAAAGAGGGCAGGAAAGGTCATAAAGGAATTCACTTCTCCAAAACCGGGAGAGAAGATGACATTCAATGATACATCGGTGCCAGCCAGCGGGCTTTATGAATATAGTGTTGTGGCAACCAATGCCGCTGGTGTAGGTAAGTCAACTGCACTGGAGGCATGGGTAGGACGCGATGTCCCCTCGGCAGTAACGAAGCTCGGTATTGAAACCCTTGCCGACGGGGCAGCCCACATGACGTGGAATGCGCCTACACAAGGTGCTCACCAGGGATGGCTCGACAGCTCTACCTTATGCTACAAGGTTACTCGTATGCCCGATGAAACAGTGCTGGCCTCCAATCTTGACGCGCTCGAATATACCGACGCGTCTATTGACACACTGGGCAGCTACTACTATGTGGTGCAGGCAATGAATGCTGATGGCGACGGCGATGAAGCCCGCACTGCTGACATCTATGCCGGAGCAAGAGCCAACTTGCCCTATCGTTGTGACTTTGAGTCGAAGGCTGTGTTTGCCTCGTGGTTCGTTGTCGACAACAATAATGACGGTTCCACATGGACTCAGAATACCGTAACCATAAAAGGTCAAGCTCAGGGCTATGCCATGTATCGTTACAACAATAATAATGCGGGTGACGATTATCTCATATCGCCGACCTTTACTTTTAAGAAAGGACATACCTACACATTGGAGTTCGACTATCGGGGAGCTAACAATAATTATTTGGAATCGTTCGACGTCACTATGGGACAAGGACGAACAGTGGAGGCACAAAGTAAGAAGCTCTCCAGCTTCACCACTAATACGAATGAGTTGGCCCATGCAACCCTGCAAATACCGGCTCCCGACAGTGATGGCGACTACAACATCGCCTTCCATGCTACATCGCCGAAGGCAGCCTATAATCTTTATGTCACCCATGTCGTGTTGCGCGACAATGGTGGTGCGACGCCCTCTGAGCTCCCGGCTCCGCAAGGACTTATGGCCGATGTGGATGCAGCAACCGGAGTGGTGACACTGAAATGGAATGACGGAGGCAAAGGCAATTCCGCTGATATCGTGGAGGATTTCGAGTCGTATGAAGGCTACCAAATCAATCCCTCGGGTAAATATGCCTGGAGCTACATCGACGGTGATGGGGCTATCCCCTTCTTTACCTTTGAAGACGGTCTGACGAATGTCGCCCTGAAACAACCTTGTGCAGCTATCATCATGGATACGTTGCTGTGCCAGGGCTCACTCGTCGCTAAGGACGACCCACCTTACGCAGGAAACAAATACCTGATGTTCCGCAGTAACTCTGCTACTGTGGATGGTAGCAAGCCCGTTCCGGCTGCAGATGACTGGTTCATCTCTCCCAAATTGGACTACGGCAAGAACTTCACTTTCAGTTTCTTTGCCAAGAGCGATCCGGATTCTTATGAGAACGACCCGGATTGGAAATTCGACGAGGAACAGATAAGGGTAGGATACTCAACCACTGGCAGGGACAGCACTGACTTCATTTGGTTAACTGACAAGAATGAAGTGGTCAAGAGTGCTTGGAGGCAACATTCCTATTCTCTGCCTGCTGAGGCGCAATACGTTTGCATTCATTACTGCACACCCTCTAAGGGCTACCTGATGTGTCTTGACAACGTATTCATTGGAACTGGAGATAATAAGATTCCAAGTGCGGCTGTGGCTGGATTCAAGCATTATAATGTCTATCTGGATGAAACACTGGTGGGCAGCACTATGGCCAACAGTTATAAGCTGGTTAAGTTATCCAAAGGTCAGCATACTGCTAAGGTAACGGCTGTCTACGAAGAGGGTGAATCGGAACCGGCTGTAGTTAGTTTCGGTGTGGAGACAAGTATCAGTAACACACAGAGTCCCAGGATAAGCATCTATCCAAATCCTGCGAGCTCCGTAGTAAACTTTGGACAAAAGGTGGATAAGGCCCAGCTTTATGAAGCTGGTTCTGGACGCGAGGTCAGCTGTGTTAGACAGGCCGAATGTTTGGATGTCAGCTCGTTACCCTCCGGACTCTACATAGTGCGCATCAATCGCGAAGGACAGACTTATGTGAATAAATTGATTATCGAGCGATAGAAAGTTTGTATAACAAACAAAGAGAGCAGTGATGCCTAATGACGGGCTCACTGCTCTCTTCTTAGTAGGGGAAAGGGCCTCAGATGAGGCTCACTGTGCTTGTCTTTCCAGTTTCAATTTGCGAGAGAGTAACGTGCAGGATTCCGTCTGGCCCATAGCTGTACGACTGTATGGCTTTCCCGTCAATCATCACCTGTCGGGGTTTGGTGCGGACATAGAATTGCAGTTCGTAGGTCCGCTTAGTGGGCATTCCCTTGTAATGGCCCTCTACAGGCAGCACGCTGAAGTCGATGCGCCCGCCCTTCAGCTGCATCTTGAAGGTGGTGCGGCTCACGTGTCCCTGCTCATATTCATAACTTTTACCGTCGTCCTCCATGAGGGTGTATGATGAACTTGCCTTAGCGAACACCTTGACCACCAGAGTGTCGATGGGACGCTCGCCAACGAAGTTCATAGGCTTTTGCATGGGAATGATGGCCCCTTCGCGAGCGAATAGCAGACCGGTGCGACCCGGTGCAAAGTTGTGCTTTATCCTTCGGCCTCCCTCCACGTTCTCACCGGTGAAGAAGTCTGTCCAGTGTCCTTTCGGCAGGTAGATGCTGTCGGAGAAGATGCCTACGAGGAGGTTCTTGCCAAACATATACTGGTAACAGGCATCGTCGACATTGCGGTCGTCAGGGAATTCCAGTGGCATAGCTCTGACAATGGGCATACCGTTCTGTGTAGCTTCTAAGGCATGGCTGTAGGTATAAGGAAGCAGGTCGTAGCGCAACTGTATGTAATCACGATAGATTTCCTGTTGCTTCGGTGGGAAATAAAAAGGCTGCAAGAGCGAATACCAGCTATTTATCTGAACCCAGGGCAGGAAGATGCCGAAGTGCAGCGATGCCATCTCCTGTTCCTTTGACACACTCATAACGTCACACGATGTGTTTAGGAAACCGCTCATGCCTAGGTTTATCTGGTCGAAGAGAGCCGTTCGTCCACCTCCATTGTCACCACTCGTAGAGGCACCCCAGTGGGCCGTACCGGCATAGCCCGCCGTGTAGTGATGCCAGCCCCGACGGCCTGTGTGGCTGCGCATCATCAGTTCCATCTGCTTGGGCAGCAACACTTGGTTGAGGTTGTGCATCTCCCGGTCGGTGCGTCCGTTATAGTAGGACATCGTAGGGTGTTCGTCAACAGTGCGTGCGGGGTCAATCTTGAACCCGTCGACACCATTGTCGATGAACTTCGTCAGATGGTCCATCCAGTGCTCACGTCCGCTTTCGGGTCTGCCTGCGGCTTTGGCAAGTGCATCTTCTTCGGGGAGGCTGAGGTCGTAGTCAGCGCACAGCCAGAGGCCCAGCTTGTAGCCTAAACCATGCAGACGGCCTATGAGCAGTCGATGGCTCTCAGTCTTGACCACCTTGGTCGAGTCCCAATAAGGCTCTGGTGTGAAGAGCTTGTAGTTCCATTTCTTCTTTGTGCTGAAATCGTAGCGCTTCTCCATCCATTGTGGTTCCAGCCAAAGCAGGTCGCAGGGGAAGTTCATGCGGCGCATCTCAACGGCATCGCGGAGGATGTCGAACTGGTTTTCAAGCATGTTTGGACCGAAACAGAGTCCGTAGGCGTACTTAGGCAGGAGATAGCTGCGACCGGTAATGAGCGTGTAGTCGTTGATAACTCCTGGCATGCCGTCGGAGACCATAAGATAGAAATCGGCTTCGTCGGTGGTGTTGTAGACCGACATGGTGTCGTTCTTGAAACGACCGATATCGAAGAAGTTCTTGAACGTCGTGTTGTTGAACACGCCCCATCCTTCACTGCTCACAACGAAGGGCTGTGGAATTTCCGTGTGTTGATAGGTGACCCACATTCGGAGCAGTTCGCCACGGTGTTGTATGTGCTGACGGCTTGTGGAGCCGCCTCCGTAGAAGCGCTCACCGGGGCGCAGACTGAAGTTGATGATGCTGCAGTTTTTGTAGTCTCCTGTCTCAGCCGTGTCTCGCGATACCTTCTGATTGTTGTCGTCGCCGATGATGCCATTGTTCTTGGCCACTTTCAGATTGGCAAACTCCTTGTTAATCTCTTTTCCGAGCGAGGAGCACAGACTGCTTCCGCCGGGACTGAAGGTCACTCTGTCCACAATGATGCGGCCTCGGCTGTCGCACAACTGCATGGATGCGTCGCGCTTGTTCACCTTCAGCAGGCACCGTGAGGTGACAACGCTGAAGGAGTTTTTGTCCTCCGTCACCTTACTGTTTACGTCGGCCCAGTCGGTCTTCTGACAGCCGTACCGCAAGAGCAGATTTTCGGCGAAGTTCTTGCGGGGTGAAATGCGCACGCGGATAATACCGTCTGTACACACCTGGAGATTCATGTACAGACCGTTGTGCAGCTTCAAATCGTAGTGGGTGACAGCCTGCGCCGGCAGGGATGTCAGAATCAGGAGCGCCAGGCTGAGTAGGCCGGCAACTACACTTCTTCGATATTTCATAGTCATATTAGGTTGTTATTGATGGTTCACTTTTCGTATCTTTTTCGTGCCAGGGCTGAGTCTAAGCAAGCTTGGCTCTGCTCCTTCCACTTAATACAGGGGACATCGGGCCACGCAGCTATGTGCCTTACCTTTCTATTACCATGTCGAACTGGCAGCACGAGTCTGTTCTGTGGGCAAGATGCTTGGTCATGGGACTGATACCAAAGAGGGCCGAATAGGTAGAGGCTTTGATGGTCTTGCCGTCGGGGAGGAATTCCAGAATGCGCATCCAGCCATCGCCACCGTTGCCTTCCCATCCGCCGCCCAGACATTGGATGTTCCACATGAACTGGAACACCTTCTTGCCTGCGTCGTTGGTACTTTCCAGATAGGCTGTGTTGTTCTTGAAGTCCTGTGCACTGCCAGGATGTTTGTAGTCGGGATGCCCCGTATGTCCACAGATGACAAGTCTGACATTAGCGCACTGCTTGACAAACTTGTCCCACATCTGCTGCCCGAAGTTCTGCGACTTAATCTTATAGTTCTCCTTGTCGGTCCGCGTGTTGGTCAGCTCGCGCAAGTAGGTGTGAGTGAGCACGATGACGAGATGGTCCTTGTAAGCCTCGCTGTTGCAGAGAGCCTTGGCCCATGCCAGCACCTCGTCGCGCGGGGCCCATTCGAAGTTGATGACAAGGAGTTTGCCCCAGTTCTTCTCGTTGAACTCCCACGCTGCGTTTTCCAGCGACTGACATCCCATTCGACTCGGATAGGTAGCCACGAGATGCTCCGCCGACTTGGGGTTGCGCTCGAAGGTGTAATATTCTGGGTAATGGGTAAACTCCTCGTCGCCCCTCACGTAGCCATATTCATGGTTTCCGCCGGCTATCATGTAGGTAACGCGGCCGTCGAGACGTTTGAGGCAGTGAGAGCTCCATTCCCACATTTGCTTGCTTGTCTGGTTGAGCATGTTACGGTTGCGCACGATGTTCTCATTTTGTTCTATGAGGTCGCCGGTGAAGAGGACACCTTGGATGTTCAGATTTTCCACGTTGTCGGCTATCCAGGCTGTGCACAGCTCGAAGAGCGGTTGGTTGATGTCGTACTTGGTGTAGCCTTGCGGATCACCGAAGACAATGAATGAAAACGAATTGGGATCGGTAAGATGCTGCTGATCCGCGCGGTGCTGGGCGCATAAGGAGCCTGAGAGCAACAAAGCCCACATCAGGCAAAGAATGTTTTTTCTCATATCATGATTATTTTTGATAGTCCGGTATAACATAACATTGGTGAAGATAAGCTCCATGCGCTTTCAGCATCTGTAGCTTCCTTCATGGTATCCTTCTTTTGTTGATTGCAAAGTTACAGAAAGTGGATTGAAGGACAAAGGAAACGGACACTTTTCTTCTGTTACTTTGTGGTAACAATCTGTGTTCTGAATTATAACACGACCAATTGGCCGGCAGAATTCAGCTGATTTTGTTATTCACCCAAGTTTCGGTAGTTAAATAATCCCTTACAGAGACAGATTATATGTCCATCCGCGAACAGACGAATCAACCACTACGAGGCTGGGAAATATCCCTTACAGAGACATACCTTGTGGCCATCCGCGGACAGATGAATCAACCACTACGAGGCTGTGAAAATCCTCCATGTGGCCGGACTCGCTTCGCTCGGCCGGGGAGTCCTATATCCCGACTCTCTCCGAGGCCGCCATGCAGGTATGAGAGGGTAGCTATCCTCAGGCTCACTTCGCTCGGCTGGGGTTTAACTGTCGAGGTGCTCCGGACTCCCCAAGCTGAAAGACGCTGGTTCGCTGACGTTGCAAAGGCATCATCTGATGACTGAAAAAATTGCACACTTGTTTGACTTCGGCCCGAAAAAGCGTATCAAAAATCAAAGGTCTCAAGAAAGTTTGTAAATAAAAAAGAACGCGAAAGTGCCAAAATACGGCCATATTTTG
>OMVH01000155.1 GCA_900314365.1 uncultured Prevotella sp.
CAGCGATATTTCAACTACGAGGGAACAGAAAACAACGAAGACGGTGTTGAAAATATATTCTCTACAGGCTTTCGCATCCATATTCTGATTGCCTTGGTCACTATCATAGCACTGGAGACAATCGGGCTATGGTACTTCCATCATTTCATAAAATTTCCCATTGGGCGTACAGAAGCAGCCACCATCCTCTTCCACGCCTCTGCGTTGATTCTGGTATTTAATATTTTGCAGATACCTGCAATGGGATTGATTTTAGCGAAAGAAAAGATGGGCATCTATGCTTTTGTGAATATCATGGATGTCAGTCTAAAACTTCTTGCTACCCTCTCTTTAGTCTACCTCCCTTTCGATTCACTGTCCACGTATGCCCTGCTTCTGCTTGCCATTGCAGTGATTGACTTCCTCTTCTACACTATTTACACGAAGATTAAGTTTCCTTTTCTTCATTTCAAAGCTAAGACAGACACCGTCCTTGCCAAGTCGATGCTTTCGTTCACTGGCTGGAATTTAATTGGAACCTTTGCTTTCATGCTAAAAGGACAGGGTTTGAGCCTGCTTCTTAATTATTTCTTTGGACCTGTTGTCAATGCAGCACGGGGTATAGCCCTTCAGGTAAGTAGCGCCGTGAGCGGCTTTTCATCCAACGTCAGTGTAGCCATCTCTCCACAGATTGTCACCAACGTAGCGGAGGGTAATCATCTTCGTGCAGAGAAGCTCATGTTTACAGAGTCGAAAATTTGCTTTGCCCTCATCCTCATTCTGACAGTGCCTCTATGTTTGGAGATAGATTATATTCTGCGCCTATGGCTTGGCTGCCAAATTCCTGTGGACACGGGAATTTTCTCTATTCTTGCTTTAATCGATATCCTCATCTGCACTCTCAACACACCCTGTACACAAATAACTTTAGCTACAGGGCGCATCAGGCGTTATCAGATTACAAGCACTGTCATTAATCTTGGGCTACTACCAGTAAGCTTTCTTCTGCTGAAAGAAGGATTCTCTGCTACAAGTGCTTTCATCATGACCATCTTATTCTCCTGTATCAATCAAATTGTATGTCTGATCAATACACACCGAGTTTTCCGGTTCAAGTGGACAAGATACTTAATTGATGTGGTCTTACCCAGTATTGCAGCCGGCATCCTGCTGCCACTACTCCCAATGTTAGTGAGGAACATGCTGCCATCCACTTTCTTCCGTCTCATCCTCACGACTGCAGTCGATATCGTAGTCGCCATTCCACTCTTTTATTATATTATTGCAGACAAAAGTGAGCGGGAAATATGCAGAACATTCTTTTTTCAGAAACTAAGAACTCTACATGGGTAAAACTAAGTTATCTGTAATCATCCCCGTATATGGCGTCGAGCCATACATAGAGAGGTGTGCAAGGAGCCTTTTTGAGCAGACACTCGACGATATTGAGTATATTTTTGTTGATGATTGTAGTCCTGATCACTCCATTGACATTATACTTAGAATAGCCGGTGAGTATCCGAAACGTTTGGGGCAAGTACGCGTCATTCACCATCCTAAGAACATGGGCTCGGCCATAGCTCGCCGTTCGGGTATGGAAGCCGCCACAGGAGAATATTTCATTCACTGTGACAGTGACGACTGGCTTGCACGAGATGCCTACAAGCTGATGTATGAAGAGGCTAAAGCTAAAAATGCTGATGTTGTAGTATGCGATTACAGCATAAGTGATGGCATGGGACATACGAGTACACCTGAGCATGCCAGTTGCCTGCATTCCGACCGAATCTCCTTCATCCGCGACATGCTATACCAGAAAGTTTCTTGGTCGATCTGGAATAAAATGTTCCGCCGCTCACTTCTTCAGGAGCACACCATTACCTATCCCATTCAGCCTATGGGTGAGGACTCGGCTTTCACGCTTCAATTAACGTACTACTGTAACAAGATTGTCCATATAGATCGCTCACTCTACTTCTATTTTTTGCGTCCAGGTTCCATAGTAAATAACAGCAGCACCGAATCAATCATCAAAAAGTTTCATCAAGCCTGCGACAACAGTCATATCGTAAGAAAGTTCTATGAACAAAAAGGGATGGGAGCTCAATTTAAAAAAGCCCTCAACAGTATGGATTTCTCCACCAAGTTGCTGCTGCTTCCATTGTTGGGACGCAAGGGAAACTATCGAAGGATTTGGAACAAAGCCTTTCCCGGACTGGATTGTCGAATCATCATAGACCCGCATTGTCCGAGAAAGATCCGTATAAAGTGCCTTATGATAAGGCTTCAC
>OMVH01000013.1 GCA_900314365.1 uncultured Prevotella sp.
GCAATCTTCGGGTAATGGAGATTGCCAGCAATATACTTCGTGACATCCTTAAATTAATTACCAATGCACATTTTTCTTTGTATCTGTCACGGTGCGTGCTCTGTAAGCGGAATAAGCAGTGAACCCTTTTGCAACTGGCATCCATAAGCTTTGATTTGGCTTGAAAATATCTGGACAATGATAACGGTGATTACTATAACTTCCAACGACCTGAAAGAATCTCTGTAAGCGAATAACCTTTTAGTAGGCCCAAGAAAACGTGTCTGCTGACAGTGTCTGTTACATTGTTTTTTCGTAACTTTGCCCTGACGAAGCCGGTGTGTGAAGTTAGCGTGCCAGCTTCGAAACAACATTGGAGAATCAGCGCACTTACATAGCCATCGACCTGAAGTCATTCTATGCCAGCGTGGAATGTCGTGAGAGAGGACTGGATCCGTTGACTACGAATCTTGTCGTAGCCGACGCGAGCCGTACGGAGAAGACCATTTGTCTGGCCGTGAGTCCGTCGCTCAAAGCCTATGGCATTGGTGGCAGAGCCCGTCTTTTCGAAGTGGTGCAGCGTGTCCGTCAGGTGAACGACAGTCGTCGACAGCAAGCTCCTGCGCACATGCTCACAGGTAAGTCGTTCTCCGACATTGAGTTAAAACGTCATTCTGAGTTGGCACTCGACTATCTGACTGCGGTTCCCCGGATGGGACTGTACATCGAATACAGTTCGCGCATCTATCAGATTTACCTCAAATATGTGGCTCCCGAGGACATCCACGTCTACTCCATAGATGAGGTGTTCCTTGATGTTACAGCCTATCTCTCCACCTACAGGCTGACAGCCCACGAGCTGGCCATGAGGATGATTCAGGATGTGCTGCGCACCACGGGTATCACGGCCACTGCGGGTATCGGAACTAACCTCTATCTCTGCAAGGTGGCCATGGATATTGTGGCCAAGCATATTCCTGCCGACAGCGACGGCGTGCGCATAGCCGAGCTTGACGAGATGAGCTACCGAAGGCTTCTTTGGGACCATCGGCCCCTGACGGACTTTTGGCGAGTGGGCGAGGGCATAGCCACTCGGCTTGCTCCCTATGGCCTCGATACTATGGGCAAGATAGCGCGGCAGTCGGTGCAGGGCGAGGGACTGCTCTACAGGCTGTTTGGTGTCAATGCCGAGCTGCTCATTGACCATGCCTGGGGTTGGGAACCGTGTACCATCAAGGATATCAAGGCCTACCGGCCGGAGTCAACCTCTACCAGTCAGGGGCAGGTGTTGCAGAGTCCCTACAATTTTGACAAAGCTCTCGTTGTAGTGAAGGAGATGGCTGATGCTCTGGCACTCGACCTTGTGGAAAGACGCTTGGTCACCAATCAGATTGTGCTCACCGTGGGCTACGATGTGGAGAGTCTTACCGATCCCAATATCCGCTACGACGGTCCCGTCAGCATCGACCGCTATGGGCGGCGTGTGCCCAAGCAAGCCCATGGCACAGCCAACTTGCAGCGACCCACTTCCTCGTCGCGCATCCTGACGACAGCAGTAGAGCAACTTTACCATCGGATTGTCAATTCCCGCCTGCTCGTGAGGCGCATCAATCTGACAGCTTGTCGTCTGGCCGACGAAAATACGGTGCTGAAAGTTGCGAAGGAACCCTTGCAACTCAGTCTCTTTGACGATACGGAAGCACTGTTGCGGCAACGGCAGGCCGAGGAGACCGCTCTGGCCAAGGAACGTAAACTGCAGGAGGCTACTATCGCCATCAAGAGACAGTTTGGCAAGAATGCCTTGCTCCGTGGGCTCGACTTCTCCGAAGGAGCTACAGCGAGGGAGCGGAACGGACAGATTGGCGGACATAAAGCATAGACAGATGGACCATTCTTACGATGACATCATCAATCTCCCGCATCATGTTTCTGACGTGCGGACTCCTATGTCCCGAGCTGCAAGGGCAGCACAGTTTGCACCCTTTGCTGCTCTGACAGGCTATTCTGATGCCATAGCAGAGGCGGGTAGAACCACTTGTGAAAGGCCGGAATTGGAAGAAGAGAGAAATGCCATTCTCAACCGCAAGTTAGCTTGGGTGCGCGACAGACTGGGCCAGCGCCCTGTGGTGACCTTCACCTGCTTTGTGCCCGATGACCGTAAGCAGGGTGGCCACTACTGTGCCATCACGGGCATTGTCAGGACTATTGATGACTTCGAGGCAACTGTGGTTTTGGCTGACGGCCGCAAAATCAGTATTGAGAGCATCCTCGATATTGAGGGAGTGGACGACGAATGAATGGACAAGCCAAGGCTTTCGGCCCCATTTTTCCTGCATCTGTATGTGTGTCGGTGATTTTAATGGGTTACAGAACAAGTTTCTTTCCCCTTTTGGATACAATCGCCCGTCAAATAAAAGGCGGTCAAAGCGATGTCTTTTGGAGGGAAAACCGTAACTTTGTCATCGTAAAAAATAAGTATTATGACATTCAGGGATTTATCGCTATCTCGTTTTTCCGTGAGAAAATTCACGGACGAGGCTGTCAGTCAGTCTGACATCGACTATATTATGGAGTGCGTGCGCCTTGCTCCCTCGGCTTGCAACCGACAGCCGTGGCACTTTCTCGTCATCAGTTCCGAGGAAGAAAAACAACGCATACGGCGCTGCTACGACCGCGAATGGTTTGCTTCGGCCCCGCTCTATGTGCTCTGTATGAAATCGGCTGCTGAAGCCTGGACACGATCCGACGACAGCAAGAATCATGGAGACATCGACCTCGGCATCGCTGTGGAACACCTCTGTTTGGCTGCTGCTGACCGTGGTTTGGGCACATGCTGGGTGTGCAATTACGACACAGAGGCTGTAGCAAGAATGTTCCCGCGTGAGGGCTTTGAGGCTGTGGCTATTATTCCTGTTGGGCACATCGCTTCCGATTGTCCCCATCCGGAGAAGCGTAGAAAGCCTTTAGCCGACATCATGGAGAGGCTCTGAACTGTCGGTCATACTGGTTTTGCACCAATACATATATAAATAGGTATAGAAAGACAAGATTATGAAGAAGATATTATTTGTTATTGGTTCCACTCGCCGTCACTCTTTCAACCGGCAGTTGGCTAACCGTGCGAAGGTGCTACTCGAAGGTAGTGCCGAAGTAGAAGAATTGCAGTTCGATGATGTGCCGTTTGTCAACCAGGATTTGGAGGTCCCCGTACCCGCGGCAGTGGCAAGGGTGAGGCAGTCTGTCGTTGAGGCTGACGCTCTGTGGATATTCTCACCCGAATACAACCTCAGCTATCCGGGCTATCTCAAGAACCTCATCGACTGGCTGTCGAGGCCGTCGGACCCAACCGACCGAAAGAGCCCGAGCGTGCTGCGTGGCAAGAAGGTGACTGTGGCGGGTGCAGGATGAGGCTACGCTACACGCAAGATGCAGGACAAACTCACCGAACTGCTCTCGTTTGTAGGCATGGATGTCATGGCAGGTCCAACCACGGGAGTCAGTGTCGGAGCTAAGGCTTGGACGACTGATGAATTGGAATTGTCAGCCTCCGACCAGGAAGCGTTGAAGGCTCAGGCTGAAGCTCTGCTGTCGTTTGTGGGAGGTAGCCACTGATGGAGATAGAGGTCAACGGAAAGCGGCCCCGCAAAGGACGGGGCTGCTATGTGGCTGCCAATGCCACCCTTGCCGGAGATGTCACAATGGGCGAAGATTGCAGCGTGTGGTTCGGTGCCGTGGTCAGAGCCGATGTCGACAGAGTGATTATGGGCGACCGCTGTAATGTGCAGGACCTGGCATGCATTCATCAGTCGGCCGGTAGGTCTGCTGTGTTGGGCAATGATGTGAGTCTGGGGCATGGTGCGATAGTGCATGCCGCCACTGTCCACGATGGTGCCCTTATAGGAATGAATGCCGTTGTGCTCGATGCTGCTGAAGTGGGCGAGGGGAGCATTGTGGCTGCAGGAGCCGTAGTTGTGGGTGGTACTAAGATTCCACCCCACCAAGTATGGGGAGGTATCCCCGCTCGCTATATCAAGGATTGTACGGAAGGGCAGGCCGAGGAGTTTGCACGTCACTATCTTGTTATCAAGGAATGGTACAGGTGATGCCTTACTGTGTAAGGTTGGTGTCTCATCTGTACAGGCCGAATGTGTGGTTCTTTAGATGCGGTGAGTCTAATTATACTCAATCTCAAACTGAATGTAAAGGCTTTTTGTAATTGCTTGTTAAACTTAAATTTATTTTCATAATAATTTTGGTAAATAGATTTTGTTTTGCTATATTTGCGGTTGCGTAATGGCAAGCTATATAAAATATGGCTCTAAACAGTCATCTCATGATTCACATGACACTTTCAATGGTTCTTCAGAAGGCGGAGGTCTCCCGAACGTTGTCGTGGAGGCAGGTTGATGCTGCTCTGTAAGGTCTGATTACAAACTATTTAGAAACCTTCATAAATATAGTAGACAATGATTGACAAGCACAAGTATTTTGAGAATTGGGCTGTGACCTATAAGCACGATCTCACAGAGAACATCATGCCTTTCTGGATGGCGCATGGCTGGGATCGTGTTCATGGAGGCGTCTACACCTGCCTCGACCGCGACGGCTCACTCATGGACACCACGAAGAGCGTTTGGTTTCAGGGGCGCTTCGCTTTCGTGTGTTCGTTTGCCTACAACAACGTTGAGCACCGTCAGGAATGGCTCGATGCCGCCAAGAGTACGCTCGACTTCATCGAGAAATATTGTTTCGATGCCGATGGGCATATGTATTTTTCCATCACTGAGGACGGTCGTCCGTTGCGCAAGCGTCGCTATGTCTTCAGTGAAACCTTTGCTGCCATCGCTATGTCGGAGTATGCGTTGGCAACCGACGACATGACTTATGCGGAGAAAGCTCTGAAGTTGTTCCGCGACCTTCAACGCTTCCTCAAGACGCCTGGCTTCCTGGAGCCTAAGTTCGAGCCTTGGGTGGAATTGCAGAGCCACAGCATTGTGATGATTCTCATTAATGTCGGAGCGCGCATTCGTGCCGTCATAGAGGACCCTGTCCTCACCCAGCAGATTGATGAGAGTATCGATAAGCTGACACACTATTTCATGCACCCGGAGTTCAAGGCACTCCTTGAGACTGTGGGTCCCCATGGCGAGTTCATCGACTCCAATGCCACGCGGGTTATTAATCCAGGCCATTGCATAGAGACGGCTTGGTTTCTGATGGAAGAGGCCCGTTATCGCGACTGGGACCCGAAGCTACTCAACACGGCACTCACTATTTTCAACTGGTCATGGAAGTGGGGATGGGATACAGCCTACGGGGGCATCATTAATTTCCGCGATTGCAAGAACCTTCCACAGCAGGACTACTCTCAGGACATGAAGTTCTGGTGGCCTCAGTGCGAGACCATCATAGCCTCGCTTTACGCCTATTTGGGGACCGGTGATGAGGAATACCTTTACCGTCACAAGGTCATCAGCGAATGGACCTATGCCCACTTCCCCGATACAGAGTATGGAGAGTGGTATGGCTATCTGCATCGTGACGGTACTGTGGCACAGCCCGCTAAGGGCAACCTCTTCAAAGGGCCTTTCCATATTCCACGCATGATGGTGAAGAGCTACGCGCTATGCAATGATATTCTTGATAACCTTTAAAACGGCTTCAAAGAATCAGAAAGGGTAGTGCTTTCTGCTAGACATCCGAAATCAAAACGTTGGCTCACAAGGGTGGGCAACTGACATTGTAACCGATGTAGCTGACGTTTTGATGGTGATGGATGCAGGCTCTGCCCGAAACTACATAGGGTCCTATGGCTCTTTTATTTCCCCTGATGATTTTAAGGGGAAGCTATTAATCAAATACCTGCTGCTGTCCCTGTCAACGAGGGACTGCGACAATAAAAGTTCACTGCTTATGAAGTCGATGTTTCTTACCCTCGCAATCCTGGTGATGCCGCTGTTAGCACAGGCGCAAACGCTGCGCTTCCGTCCCAATGGCGAATTCAAGATCGTACAGTTCACTGATGTCCACTACAATGGCTCCCGGGCCTCACAGGTGGCCTTGAGTGTTGTTGACAGCGTGTTGCAGCATGAGCGTCCTGACCTTGTGGTGCTCACGGGAGATATTGTCTGGGGCAAACCGGGACGGGAGAATCTGCTCAATGTGCTGGACAGAGTTTCTGCCTACAACGTTCCTTTCGTCTATGAATTCGGTAATCACGACAGCGAGATGACCGGATTTACTAATCGGGAGCTCTATGACATGGCCCGAAAGGTAAAGAATAACATTCTGCCCGACCTAAGTGGCAGCAAGGAGCTCGATTATGTGCTGCCAGTGCTTTCTCACGATGGCAGTCGGACTGCAGCGGCGCTCTATTGTCTCGACTCACATGCTTATCCTCCAAAGGTATCAGGCAAGAAGTTGGGAGCCTATGCTTGGCTGACCTTCGACCAAGTGGAGTGGTACCGCGAGAAAAGCCGTCAGCTAACCCGTCAGAATGGTGGTAATCCTTTGCCGGCATTGGCTTTCTTCCATATCCCCGTTCCCGAGTATCACGAGGCCGTCAGGAATGAGGATGCCATTCTCGTCGGTACCCGGCGTGAGACGGTGTGCTCCCCTGAATTCAATACTGGTATGTTTACTGCCATGATGGAAGGCGGCGACGTGATGGGCATCTTCTGTGGGCACGACCATGACAACGACTATGCTGTGATGTGGCACGACATTCTTTTGGCCTACGGAAGATACTCGGGAGGCAACACAGTCTACAATCACTTGCCGTGCGGGGCACGCGTCATCGTTCTGAAAGAGGGTGAGCGCTGTTTCGACACCTACATCCGCGAGCGCAAGGGACGCGTGGTTAACCAGGCAACCTATCCTGCCGACTTTGTCTCAGACGACTGGGAGAAGCGCCCGCTCGAGGAATGATTCCTCGGCGAGAGTCCTTCCTCTGGACTCAGAGTGAGTCTGTGGATGCTACCTTCTTTTGACTTGCAACAAAGGAGGAATGTTTTTTCTGTCGGTTTTTCTTGCTGATGGAATGGGCTGACATCGCGGAAAAATCGTAACTTTGCACGCAATAAAGTGAAGAAAAGATGAACAAGAACGAATTGATTGCAGCCGTTGCTGAGAGCAGCGGCATCAGTAAGGCTAATGCAGCCAAATGTGTGGATTCCGTGCTCGGTGCCATTGCCGGAAATATCTGTGAGGGCGACGGCGAAGTAGCAATTCCTGATTTCGGGCGCTTCTATGTGAAGAACGTCCCTGCCCGACAGGGCATCAACCCTGCTACCAAAGAGAAAATCACGATTGAAGCTCACGACAAGGTGGTGTTCAAGCCTTCGGCCAACATCAGCATTTACACGCGTAAGCACGGACTTAAGTAAAAAGGACGCAGGCTTGTGTCCGCTCCTTATCGTACCTTAAGAGTTGCCATGTCGTTGCTGGCTTAATAGGAGGTGGCCTGGCAGCCTCCTCCTGTTTCTGCTGTTGGAAAGGGAAACTACTGTTTCTTTTTCACAAGATTTTTCCCCTATTCTCTTTTCGCCAACGTTGCCCGCTTCTCGTCACGTTATTGACAACTGAATGTTTTGAGTGGATAACGTATTCTCGCTTTCGTGGATAAATTATTGCCAACCTTTTGTCAGCTACACCTCCTGTTATAACCTGGTTACTTTCAGAATCAGATGCTGCAAAAGAGGGCTTCCTCGGTTTGCGTGACCCTATCAACGAGATGTCAGGAATGCTATTGAAGCAGAGCTATGTGCCTCCTATGGTCTTACTACTTCGTCGAAATGCTTTTTGGCCCAACCGATAAGCTGATCGATTGCCGGTATGAGCGACTTACCGGTGTCTGTAAGCCAGTACTCCACTCGGGGAGGGACCTCAGGATAAACTTTTCGCCCTACAAGATGACTCTCCTGCAACTCCTTGAGCGTCTTTGAAAGCATCTTCTGCGAACAGTCACTCATATGTGCGCGCAACTCGTTGAATCGCATCACCCCAGTCTCGCTCTGGTCCAAAGAGTAGAGTACGAGCATCGACCATTTATCGCCGAAGCGACTGATGACCTGACGGATGGGGCAGGTGAGATATTCGGGGTTGATTTCTTGTTTCTTCATTGTCGTTTTCTCGTTTAGATACTACAAAGGTAACCATTAGAAACCAATAGGAGAAGTAAGGCATTGTTAAGGCATGTTAAAGTTGTAGAGAGGGAATCCAATGGACATCCAATTCCTACCAAATGGTAACTATAAGTCCAAAAAGTGCCCTCTTGTAAAGTATGGTTTTTGGTTTTATCTTTGCACTCGGAAACAGAAAACAAATTATTCACTATTAATAAGAAAGGAAACAAGTTATGGCAAATGTAGTTTTAATCGGTGCAACAGGATTCGTAGGTTCTGCAATTCTCAATGAGCTGCTCTCGCGTGGCCACAAGGTAACGGCAGTAGTGCGCAACGCCACTAAGCTGCCCAAGAACGACAACCTCACGGCTGTGGAGGAGGACGTGGCCAACGTGGATGCCATCGCCAACATCGCCAAGGGCAAGGACGCTGTCATCTCTGCCTATAATCCCGGTTGGACCAACCCCGACATCAAACATCTCATCGAGGTGAACTACCCCAAGATCGTGGAGGCTGTGAAGAAGAGTGGCGTGGGCCGTCTGCTCATCGTCGGCGGTGCCGGCACGCTGTTTGTCAAGCCAGGCCTGCGCGTGGTTGACTCCGGTGCCATCCCTGCCGAGATCATGGACGGCGTGCGTCCCTTGGGCAACTTCTATCTCAACGACCTGACCAAGGAGCACGACCTCGACTGGGTGTTCTTCTCTCCGGCAGGTATGTTCGAGGAGAAGGGTGAGCGCACGGGCAAGTTCCGCCTCGGCAAGGACGACCTCATCATCGACCCGAAGACCAACTCCAGCCACATCTCCGTCCAGGACTACGCCGTGGCCATGGTTGACGAGTTGGAGAAGCCTGCTCACCACAAGGAGCGCTTCACCATCGGATACTAAGCAAGAAGATTCGGGGCGGTCGTTTGGCCGCTCCTTTTTTATAAAAACAAGACGATGATACAACAGGCATTGGACTTTCTGAAGTCTCACATTGAGGTGGCCCACGCCGCCCCTCTTCAAACACTACGACCTCACCAACAACACAGAAGCAAACGGATATGTCGGAGAACGATACAGCAAGGCTTGACAACCTCGACATGCTCATCACCAGTCTGATGAACGACGGCGGCCAGCGTCTCGCTATTCCCCATGACCTCAAGGGCAAGCAGCAGCTCATGCGTGCCCTGATGAACGTGCGGCCGCCACTGCCCGCCACCGAGGAGTTTCTGCGGCGGCAAGACCGGGAGCTGCAATGGCAACTTGCCGACAAGGGTATCGTGGAGCCTCAGGGCAAGGGCTTGCAGGTGTGGCAGGGCGACATCACCCGGCTCAAGGTCGATGCCATCGTCAATGCCGCCAACAGTGAGCTGCTCGGCTGTTTCATCCCCCTGCACAGCTGCATCGACAATGCCATCCATTCCGCCGCCGGCATTCAGCTACGTGAGGCCTGCTACCGCATCATGAGGGCGCAGGGCCACGAGGAAGCGACGGGCACGGCCAAGATCACGCCGGGCTTCAACCTTCCGGCAAAGTATGTCATCCACACCGTAGGCCCCATCATTCCCGACGGGCAACCTACAAGTGAGCAGGAGGAGCAGCTGGCCTCGTGCTACCGCTCCTGCCTCGACATCGCCGAGGACTATGGCCTCCACTCCATTGCTTTCTGTTGCATCTCCACTGGCGTTTTCCGTTTCCCACGTCGGCCTGCGGCGGAGATAGCCGTGGAGACTGTGAGAAGCTATCCCAAGACGAATATCGACACCATCATTTTCAACACATTCAAAGATGAGGACGACCACATTTATCGACAACTTGTTCAGTAAGCCAACGGAGAAGCACCGTCTGACTACACAGCCTTTGGAAGAGCGCATC
>OMVH01000157.1 GCA_900314365.1 uncultured Prevotella sp.
GACCCCCACCATGTCAAGGTGATACTCTAACCAACTGAGCTATGCCGACAATAAATAAATGATTCGAAACGTCGCCTCTGGGCGTTTGCGTGTGCAAAGGTAGTAATTTTTTTGCTTACTGCAAGGATTTTATCCATCTTTTTTCAAATTTCTTCTTTTTTATTGCCAGACCATGCTTAGAGTCTTCTGCGGGGAGGATAACAGAAGAGACATGAAAAAGATAATTCAGAAGCCTTATATATTTTTGAGAAATCCTTGGTGGTTTTCATAAAAAATGTGCTAACTTTGCAACGTCAATGTGACAAATGTCCTCGTGACAACAATCACTAAAATAATAACGTTATATAAGTCTTCTTATGTATTTCACTTTGTTCATCACCGTATTGTTAACGGCTGTGGTGCTTGTGGTTGGCGCATATGTCATCGCCAAGCTTATAGGCCCCAGGTCGTACAACCCGGTCAAGGGCGAGCCTTTTGAGTGCGGTATTCCGACGAGGGGCAGCTCATGGATGCCAGCCCACATTGGCTACTATCTCTTTGGTATCCTGTTTCTCATGTTTGACATAGAGACGATGTTCCTCTATCCCTGGGCTGTCGTGGCCGGGAAGTTTGGTCATCTGGCTTTGCTCAGCATGGGCTTTTTCTTGCTTGTACTTATATTTGGCCTGGCCTACGCCTGGCGGAAAGGAGCACTCGAATGGAAATAAGGAAGCCAAAAATCAAAAGCATTCCCTACAAGGAATTTAAGGACAACGACTCCCTCGACAAGATAGCCCAGGAGCTCAACGACGGCGGAGTGAACGTTGTGTTGGGAAGTCTCGACCAGCTGGTCAACTGGGGCCGGAGCAATTCGTTGTGGTCGCTGACTTTCGGAACCTCTTGCTGCGGTATTGAGTTTATGGCCGTGGGCTGCGCCCGTTACGACTTCGCCCGCTTCGGTTTCGAGGTTACGCGAAACTCAGCCCGTCAGGCAGACATCATCATGTGCGCCGGTACCATCACCAACAAGATGGCCCCCGTGTTTAAGCGCCTCTACGACGAAATGGCTGAGCCCAAGTATGTGGTGGCTGTTGGAGGCTGCACCATCTCGGGCGGTCCGTTCAAGAAGAGCTACAGTGTGGTGCGCGGCATCGACGAGATAGTGCCAGTGGATGTCTATATTCCCGGATGCCCGCCTCGTCCTGAAGCTATCCTCTACGGAATGATGCAGTTGCAGCGCAAGGTGAAAGTAGAGAAATTCTTCGGCGGTGCCAACCATAAGATGACGCGTGAGGAACGTGAGGAGAGCATGGAGCTCGGCGGACTGCACGGAATAAGCAACGAGAACCTCGCGGCTGCTAAGATCGGAGCCAAGGAACCTATCATGGTTACGGAGTCGCCGAACAAGGAAGACCTGCTGAAACTCGGACAGGAGCTCGATGCCCTGCAAGAGGAAGGCCAGGAGGCTCTCGCTAAAAATGCTACTAATAATAAATAAGGTAAGCGAAGGATATGAAGTTAGAAAATAAAGAACTGAGTTTTGACAGTTTCGCTTCTGAGATGGCGAAGCTGAAGAATGAAAAGCATTTCGATTACCTCGTTACTATAATAGGAGAGGACTTCGGACCCGAAGAAGGCCTCGGCTGTATCTACATCCTTGAGAATACGCAGAGCCACGAGCGTTGCTCCGTCAGAACACTGGCAAAGCATGTCGGTGTGGGTGACGACTGGGTAATCCCGTCGGTCATCAAGCTGTGGGCCGCAGCCGACCTGCTCGAAAGAGAGGTCTACGATTTCTTCGGAATCAAGTTCCTCGGTCATCCCGATATGCGCAGACTCTTCATGCGTAATGATTTTGTGGGATGGCCCTTACGCAAGGATTTCGATATGAGTCCGGAGAAGAACCGCTTCCCCATGACTGATGAGCCAGAGACTGACTGGACTACGGAATGGAACCTCAATGAGTTTGGCGAACTTCGCGAAACGCGTCATCGTCTTTTCGATGAGGATGATGTAGTTGTGAATTTCGGTCCCAACCATCCCAGTATGCACGGAGTGCTGCGTTTGCAGACTGTCATCGACGGCGAAACCATCAAGCACATCTATCCTCACCTTGGATACATCCACCGCGGAATGGAGAAGATGATGGAGAGCATGACCTATCCTCAGACGCTCGCTCTCACCGACAGGCTCAATTATCTTTGCGCTATGATGAACCGCCACGCACTTGTATCGGTGATAGAGGAGGCTATGGGAGTGGAACTCTCCGACAGAATACGCTACGTGCGCACCATCATGGATGAGTTGCAGCGTCTGGACAACCACCTTCTCTTCCTTGGAACTTGTGCACAAGACCTCGGTGCCCTCACGGCTTTCCTTTACTGTATGCGCGACCGCGAGCACGTGCTCAATGTGATGGAAGAGACAACGGGCGGACGCCTGATTCAAAACTACTATCGCATCGGAGGCTTGCAGGCCGACATCGATCCTCACTTCGTGGAGAACACAAAGACGCTCTGCACTTACCTTCGTCCGATGATTCAGGAATACCTTGATGTCTATGGCGACAACATCATCACGCACAAGCGACTCGAGCATGTAGGCTATATGGGGCTTGACGACTGTATCAATTATGCTGTCACTGGTCCTGCCGGACGTGCTGCCGGTTGGCATAACGACGTGCGCAAGAATCATCCTTACGACCTCTATGACAAGGTGAAGTTCGATGAGATAACCCTTACCGGGGGCGACTCCATGGATCGTTACATGGTACATATCAAGGAAATGTATCAGAGTCTCAATATCATAGAGCAACTCATTGATAATATTCCTGAAGGTGAATTCTACATCAAGCAGAAGCCTGTCATAAAGGTGCCCGAGGGCCAGTGGTGGTTCTCAGTGGAAGGTGGAGCCGGTGAGTTTGGCGTATTCCTCGACAGCCGTGGCGACAAGAGTCCCTATCGCGTGAAGATGCGTCCGATGGGTCTCACGCTTGCAGGAGCTTTTGATAAGATGCTGCGTGGGCAGAAGATTGCCGACCTCATCGCTACAGGCTCGGCCATAGACTTCGTCATTCCTGACCTCGACCGATAATCACTCACAACCAACATTCAACCATTATTATGAAGAATGATATTTTCGATTTTCAAATAGTAACCAATTGGTTCGACGGTTTTCTCCGGCAGACATGCGGGTTGGGAGACTTTTGGACCATACTGATAGAGTGCGTATTGGTGGGTCTTATAGTGCTGACACTCTATGCGCTCATCGCCATGTTCATGATATTCTTTGAGCGCAAGGTATGTGCTTGGTTCCAGTGCCGTCTGGGGCCTATGCGAGTAGGACCGTGGGGTACGCTGCAGGTTGTGGCCGATGTGCTGAAGATGCTCATCAAGGAAATCTTCGGTGTCGACCGCTCGGATAAGTTCCTTTATACGCTAGCCCCCTTCCTGACCATCATCGCCTCGGTAGGCACTTTCTCTTTCCTTCCCTGGAATAAGGGAGCCGTAGTGCTTGACTTCAATGTAGGTGTCTTCATGGTGACCGCTATCAGCAGTATCGGTGTGTTAGGCGTACTGCTTGCCGGATGGGGTAGCAACAACAAGTATTCTGTAGTTAGTGCCATGCGTGGTGCTGTGCAGATGATATCCTACGAGCTCAGCCTTGCCCTCTGTATGCTGACTGCCGTTGTCCTCTGTGGCACCATGCAGTTGAGCGGTATTATAGAGGCACAGATGGGCCCTTGGAAGTGGCTTATCATCCAAGGCCATATCCCGGCATTCCTTGCTTTCTGCGTGTTCCTTATCGCAGGCAACGCAGAGGCCAACCGTGGTCCTTTCGACCTTGCTGAGGCTGAGAGTGAGCTGACGGCCGGTTATCACACGGAGTACAGCGGAATGGGATTCGGCTATTTCTATCTTGCCGAGTATCTGAATCTCGTTGTCATCTCCGGATTGGCTGCCACAATCTTCCTTGGAGGTTGGGCTCCGCTGAACATCGGTATCGATGGTTTTGACACGGTGATGAACTATATACCAGGATTCATATGGTTCGGTGCAAAGACACTCTTCGTCATCTGGATTCTCATGTGGGCACGCTGGACGTTCCCTCGCCTGCGCGTTGACCATATCCTCACGCTCGAATGGAAGTATCTCATGCCTCTCATGCTGGGTGTACTTGTCCTCATGACGGTGTGTGTGTCCTTAGGTTGGACGCTTTAACTGTGACAATTTAATTAAAACACTTAACGAATAGGCTGTCCCTGAAGGGGTTCTGCCGCAAGGGGCAGCTCGCATTCAACAATAAGAATATGTCTGAATCATATTTCAAAGAAATCGGTAGCGCACTGAAGACTTTGGCTACAGGACTGAAGACCACTTGGAAGGAATACTTCATTCCCAAGTCAACGGAGCAGTATCCCGAGAACCGGACAACAACGCTCCACGTGAGCGCGCGTCACCGTGGGCGGCTCGTCTTCAACCGTGTTACGGAGCAAGACACGGCACTCATAGCCAAGGGTGCCAAGGTGGGTGACTATAAGTGCACGGCCTGCACAATGTGTGAGAGGGCTTGTCCTAACGACACTATCAAGATTACAGCCCACATGGAAACCGACCCTGAGACGGGGAGGAAGAAGAAGAAACTCGACGACTACCAGTACGACCTCGGCGACTGTATGTTCTGCGAACTCTGTGTCAATGCGTGCAATTTCGATGCCATCAAGTTTACCAACGACTTCGAGAACTCGGTTTTCGACCGTTCCAAGCTTGTGTTGCATCTCGACAAGGAAGTCTATGAGGGCGGCTCGCTGCCTAATCTCATTGATGGTGGCGCACCTTTGGAAATAGGTAAGTTTAACACAAAAACCAAGTAACCGAAGCTTATGGCAAATATAGTAATGTTTTGCATCTTGGCTGTAGTCATTCTTGGTTCAGCCATCATGTGTGTGATGACCAAGAGCATTATGCGTGCGGCAACATTCCTGCTGTTCGTGCTCTTCGGTGTGGCGGGAATCTATTTCCTGCTGGATTATACCTTCCTCGGCGCTGCACAGATTGCAGTCTATGCCGGTGGTATTACGATGATGTACGTCTTTGCCATCCAGCTGGTAAGCAAGGACACGTTGCAAAATCTTGTAGAGCGCTTCAAGGGTAGCCGGGTAGCCGGTGGTATCCTTATATCGATAGTCGGTCTTGCTGTAGTAGGAACGATACTGCTGAAGAATCACTTCATTTTTGCTGCTTGCAAGATGAAGGATGTTGAAGTTCCGATGGAGCAGGTCGGTAACGCGCTCTTAGGCAGCGACAAATATGGATATGTGCTTCCTTTTGAGTTCATTTCCATTTTCCTGCTCGCATGTATAATAGGTGGAATTATGATAGCAAGAAAGGAGGACAACAAATGATACCCGTTGAAGCTTACATCGTATTGAGCACATTGCTCTTCTTCCTCGGCGTCTTTGGTTTCGTTACCCGTAGGAATCTTATAGCCATGCTCATTTCCATTGAGCTTGTTCTTAATGCCGTGGACCTCAACTTCGCAGTGTTCAACCGTGTGTTGTTCCCGGAGCAGCTTGAAGGTTTCTTCTTCACGCTCTTCTCCATTGGTGTCAGTGCCGCTGAGACAGCCGTGGCTTTGGCTATTATCATCAACGTTTACCGAAACTATCACAGCGACCAGGTGAACAGTATTGAAAACATGAAATTCTAATCAGCAATGGACTACAGTTATTCATTTTTGATACTTCTTCTTCCCTTCCTCAGTTTCTTGGTGCTGGGGCTGGCAGGAATGAAGATGAAAGAGAAGGTAGCCTTCGCCATCGGCACTACCATGGTCGGTGTACTGTGGGTACTGAGCCTTTGGACAGCCTACAGATATTTCTTCTACACCGGTGACGTCACGGCAGTGTCGGCCGACGGCTTGCAGCAGGTGACCTACCACGTGAGCAATGGCAGGCTTGCGGAAGGAGTGGAAAAAGGTCTCTATCCCACAATTACCGTGTTCAATTTCGCCTGGCTCAAATTCAGTGAGCTTCTCACGTTCATGATCGGGTTCCGTCTGACTCCCATCAGTGTGATGATGCTCATCGTCATAACTACCGTGAGCTTCATGGTGCATATCTACAGCTTTGGCTACATGGCTGAGCGCGATAAGGACTACAATAAGATAGGTTACGAGAAAGGTTTCCAGCGTTTCTATGCCTTCCTTTCGCTCTTCACCATGAGCATGCTCGGACTGGTTGTGGCCACGAACATCTTCCAGATGTATCTTTTCTGGGAGCTTGTAGGTGTCTGCTCTTATCTGCTCATCGGATTCTATTATCCGAAGCATGCCGCTGTGCACGCCTCGAAGAAGGCCTTCATCGTAACGCGTTTCGCCGATCTTTTCTTCCTTATCGGTATACTCTTCTACAGTTTCTATGTCGGTACGTTCAATTATGACCTCACGGCCGACCAGGAGCTTGCCGTTCATTTGAAGGGTGCTACATGGATTATTCCAGCTGCTCTCTTCCTTATGTTTATCGGTGGTGCCGGTAAGAGTGCCATGTTCCCTCTGCACATTTGGCTGCCTGATGCCATGGAAGGTCCGACCCCGGTCAGTGCCCTCATCCATGCTGCAACCATGGTTGTAGCCGGTGTATATCAAGTGGCATCACTCTTCCCCATCTATATTAAGTTTGGAGCTGTGGAGCAACTCCACTGGATTGCCTGGATAGCAGCCTTTACTGCCTTCTATGCTGCTGTGGTGGCCTGTTGTCAGCGTGACATCAAGCGAGGGCTTGCTTTCTCCACTATCTCGCAGATTGCATACATGCTTGTCGCCCTCGGCGTCAGCTATGGTCTTGACCATGAGAGTGGGCTTGGCTATACGGCAGGTATGTTCCATCTGTTCACCCATGCCATGTTCAAGGCTCTGCTCTTCCTCTGCTCCGGTAGCATCATTGTCATTATCGGCAGCAATTTCAAGGACTATATGGGCGGGCTTCACAAGTACATGCCCATTACGAACATCTGCTTCCTTATTGGATGTCTGGCCATCAGCGGTATTCCGCCCTTTGCAGGCTTCTTCTCCAAGGATGCCATTATCGACGCTTGCTCACTGATGCCGGGTTGGGAAGGCCAATTCTTCAAGTGGTGGATGACCCTCGTTGCCATGCTCACGGCCTTCTACATGTTCCGTCTGTACTATGTCATCTTCTGGGGTCAGAGCTACTATGAGCTTGATCCTGAGCACAGACAGAAACCGAAGGAGTGCCCGATGGTAATGGAGTTCCCCTTGATTTTCCTTGCCATTATTTCGTGTGTGGCGGGATTGATACCCTTCGGACATTTTGTATCGCCCAATGGTGAGAGTTTCGATATCCACATCAATGCCAGCATTGCTACCACCAGTATTATTGCTGCCGTGATTGGCATAGCCGCTGCCACTGTGATGTATGCGCCGAAGAAGAACCCCATTCCACTCTATCTCGAGAAACAATTCCCGCGCTTCCACAAGGCTGCCCTTAACCGCTTCTATATTGACGATGCCTGGCAGTTCTTCACTCATAAGATTGTGTTTGGCTGCTTCTCAAAGCCTATCGCTTGGTTCGACCGCCATGTTATTGACGGTGCTATGAATTTCATGGCTTGGAGTACTCAGGAAGCCGGAGAGTCCATCCGTCCGTGGCAGAGTGGCGATGTGCGCCAGTATGCCGTTTGGTTCCTTACAGGCAGCGTTGCCCTTACGCTTGTATTACTTTGCATCCTATAATCAGAACAGCAGAAGAAAATGAGTATATTAACATTATTTGTAGTAATCCCGCTCCTGACGCTCTTCGGTCTTTGGCTGGCCAAGAATGATAATCAGGTGCGTGGTGTGATGCTCACGGGGGCAAGCTGCCTCTTGGCTCTTGCCATCTACGTCACCATCACTTTTATCTCGATGCGCCATGCAGGTAACACTGACCAGATGCTCTTCACTTACAGCATTCCTTGGTTCCGTCCGTTGAACATCTGTTACAGTGTCGGCGTTGACGGCATCTCGGTGGTGATGCTCCTGCTTTCGGCAGTCATTGTGTTCACGGGTACTTTTGCCTCCTGGCAACTTCAACCCATGAAGAAGGAGTATTTCCTTTGGTTCACTTTGCTGAGCACCGGTGTCTTCGGATTTTTCATCTCCACCGACATGTTCACCATGTTCATGTTCTATGAGGTAGCACTTATTCCGATGTACCTTCTTATTGGAGTTTGGGGTACAGGTCCGAAGGAATATGCTGCCATGAAGCTTACCTTGATGCTTATGGGAGGCTCAGCCCTGCTCATCATTGGTATCTTGGCCATCTACTTCTTCAGTGGAGCCACTACGATGGATGTGAATGCCATTGCGCATATGGCCAATATTCCAAAGAATGTGCAGAATGTCTTCTTCCCCTTTGTGTTCATTGGTTTTGGTGTTCTTGGAGCACTCTTCCCATTCCACACATGGAGCCCCGACGGTCATGCCAGTGCACCTACTGCTGTCTCTATGCTTCATGCTGGTGTGCTTATGAAGTTAGGAGGTTATGGTTGCTTCCGCATAGCCATGTACCTTATGCCGGCAGCCCTTGAGATGTGGGCACCTGTTTTCCTTGTGCTCACTTGCATCTCCGTGGTCTACGGTGCCCTTTCTGCTTGTGTTCAGACTGACCTGAAGTATATCAACGCCTATTCTTCTGTGAGTCACTGTGGCATGGTGCTTTTTGCACTGCTGATGCTCACTCAGACGGCTATTACAGGAGCAGTGCTTCAGATGCTTTCCCACGGTTTGATGACGGCTCTCTTCTTTGCTGTTATCGGTATGATTTATCACCGTTGCGGTACTCGAGATGTGCGCTATCTTGGAGGTCTGATGAAGGTCATCCCCTTCCTCTGTGTCGGATATGTCATTGCGGGTCTTGCCAATCTCGGTTTGCCCGGCTTCTCTGGCTTTGTGGCAGAGATGACTATTTTCGTAGGTTCCTTCGAGAATGCTGATGCCTTCCACCGTGTAGCAACCATCATTGCCTGTACTTCCATTGTAATCACTGCAGTCTACATTCTGCGTGTGGTTGGCAAGATATGCTATCAGAAGATACCCAATCCCAAGTTCCTCGAATTGCACGACGCTACGTGGGACGAGCGTGTTGCTGTTGTGGGGCTCATTGCCTGTGTGGCCGGTCTTGGATTGTTCCCCTTGTGGGCTGACAATGTCATTCAGGATGCTGTCGCTCCCATCATCCAGCATATTGGTCATTTCGTCACCATAGCAAGCTTGTAAGAATAAAACGAACTCTGAAATTCAAAAGAAAATGAACGTTAATTACAGTCAGTTCTTAAATATGGTGCCGGAAGTCACGCTTACGACTATCCTGATCATAGTCTTCATAGCCGACTTCTTCACGGCCAAGCGCCCCGGCGAGAGCAAGAACCGTGGTTGGTTTAATCCGCTTGTCTGCGTGCTTATGCTGGCACAGATACTTGTCAATATCCGTCCTGCCGCTGAGGTTACTGCCTTTGGTGGTATGTACATCTCAGGCCCTGCCATAGGTATCATCAAAACCATTCTGGCTTTGGGGGCTCTCATTGTACTCATTCAGAGTCGCGAATGGATGCAGCGTCCTGACACAAATTTCAAAGAGGGCGAGTTCTACTTGCTGCTCATCAGTACATTGCTCGGTATGAACATGATGGTCAGTGCCAACCATTTCTTGCTGTTCTTCCTTGGGCTTGAGATGGCTTCAGTGCCAATGGCCTGCTTGGTCGGGCTCGATAAGTACCGCCACAACTCTGCCGAAGCTGCTGCTAAGTTTATCCTAACAGCCACCTTCTCAAGTGGAGTGATGCTTTTTGGCATCAGTTTCCTCTATGGGGCTACAGGAAGTCTTTATTTCTCTGATGTCACATCTTCACTCGCATCTACGTTTGCTTCCGAAGGTTATACACCGTCTAAAGCTCTCTGCATCATGGGGATGGTGTTCTTCTTCAGTGGTCTTGGCTTTAAGATTAGTCTCGTGCCGTTCCATTTCTGGACTGCTGATACTTATCAGGGCGCTCCCACAACAGTCACAGGCTATCTGAGCGTCTGCTCCAAGGGTGCGGCAGCTTTTGCTCTCTGTGCCATTCTGATGAAAGTGTTTGCTCCGATGGTTATTTACTGGCAGTACATGCTGATGATTGTAGTCGTGCTGAGTATCACGGTGGCCAACCTCTTTGCTATCCATCAGTCCGACTTAAAGCGATTCATGGCCTTCAGTTCTATTTCGCAGGCTGGCTACATCGTGCTTGCGATGGTAGGTAATTCTGATATGAGCATTACGGCACTGAGTTTTTACATCCTTATTTATGTAGTAGCAAATATGGCCGTCTTTACTATCATCTCAGCTGTGGAAGAGCATAACGGAGGTGTGGTAGATATGGATGCCTATAATGGATTCTATAAGACCAATCCTCGTCTTGCATTCCTGATGACCTTGGCCCTGTTCTCTCTCGGTGGTATCCCTCCTTTCGCAGGTATGTTCTCAAAGTTCTTTGCTTTCATGGCTGCTGTGAAGGGTGCAGAGATTACAACGACTGTAGGGGCCCTCACTTATGCCACAGTGTTCATAGCATTGATCAACACGGTGATAAGCCTCTACTACTATCTGCTTATTGTTAAGGCTATGTACATCAAGCCCAATGATAATCCACTGCCTTGTTTTCGCAGTGCTGTGAGCACTCGGTTTGCACTTGCTCTTTGCACTGTGGGAGTGGTGCTCTTCGGAGTCTGTTCTTTCGTCTACGACTGGGTAGCACAAGCATTGTAAATCCATTTTCTATCTCTATAAAGAAGGGTAGGAGCCGACATAGCTTCTGCCCTTCTTTGTTTTCTGTTTTAGTTATCATAGATACGGAATGGGGCCACATAACAGAGGAAAGCGAGAAAGTCATAAAATAATGCATTGAAAATTTCGCATCGACATTATTTTTTGTTATTTTTGTATTCAAAACAATACTGTTATGACGTTGTCTCGCAATCATGTCGTTATTATGGCAGGCGGTGTGGGTAGCCGCTTTTGGCCGATGAGTACACCCGAGCGTCCCAAGCAGTTTATCGACGTGCTTGGAGTGGGGCGTTCGCTATTACAACTCACATATGATCGTTTTAAGTCGGTATGTCCCGATGAAAATTTTTGGGTTGTTACAAACAGCAAATACGCGTCAATTGTGAGAGAGCAGCTTCCTCAATTGTCAGCTGACCATGTGCTTCAGGAGCCATGTCGCAGGAATACTGCTCCTTGCATAGCCTACGTGAGTTGGCGCATTAAAGCTCAAGACCCGCGGGCCAACATTGTAGTTACACCGAGCGATCATGTTGTCACCGATCCAGTAGAATTTCGCCGTGTCGTTAGACTTTGCCTGAAGTTCACTTCTGAGACCGATGCTATTGTAACCATCGGTATTCGTCCCGACAGACCTGAGACTGGTTATGGGTATATCCAGGCAGACCTTACTTCGAGCAGTGCGCGCAACCGCGAGATTTTCCGTGTTGACAGTTTCCGTGAGAAGCCCGATCAAGCCACTGCTTTGGGCTATATCCGGCAAAAGAACTACTTTTGGAATGCAGGTATCTTTATCTGGAACGTGGAAACCATTATCAATGCCTACCGTATCTATGCTCCCAGCATTACTCGCATTTTCGACAGTATGATGGGCGACTTTGGCACTGAGCGCGAGCAAGCCACCTTGAACAGGCTTTATCCCGACTGTGCCAATATCAGTGTCGACTATGCCATCATGGAAAAAGCCGACGAGATTTTCGTTTGTCCTGCATCCTTTGGCTGGAGTGATCTCGGTACATGGGGCTCGTTGCTTAAAGAGTCAAAGCGCGATCTCTATGGGAATGCATGTATTGGTCCTGATATTGAGCTCTACGATACCCGTGACTGCATCATTCATACCACTCAGCAGAAACGCGTGGTGGTGCAGGGACTAGACCATTTCAT
This sequence comes from uncultured Prevotella sp., assembly GCA_900314365.1. Classification (GTDB taxonomy): domain Bacteria; phylum Bacteroidota; class Bacteroidia; order Bacteroidales; family Bacteroidaceae; genus Prevotella. The sequence goes on from OMVH01000157.1 coordinate 11,960, forward strand.
TGTGGCTGAAAAAGATGGAACATTACTTATTTGCAAATTGAGCGAGGAACAACGTATTAAGCAGTTCAGCGACAATTCAAAGCATGAATAATTAAGGTTCTTCCCTTGGACTGGTTATTGCAAGAGAGCACGCCAGTTCAAGGGTAGCATCATAAATCAAAACAAGTAACTCAAGCATCGGAAGTAAATATCCCTTTGCAGGAGCACTCTTCGACGTTATTAAGGTGTTGCAGAGACATGCCAAACAAACAGATATATCAACCAATTATAAAAATAAAGTTCAACCTCGTCAACCCTCATTAAAAACAAGGCTAAAAGTAGAGACTGACAACCCAATCAGGAATTATGGCCCTCTATTGGCAACCTGTCTAGGAA
>OMVH01000158.1 GCA_900314365.1 uncultured Prevotella sp.
CACATCTACTGCTTATTATTCAGGCCACGCCCTGCCGTGTAAATTACTGGTTGAAGGAGCAAAATAAAGCAGCGGGATAATCGTTATAAATTATATTCGAAAGTTCCGGAAGGCCTTCTGAGGCAACGATAAGTCGGAAGTATGCAACTGGTAAGGACAATCTTACACCGTGTAATAATAAATCTAAGAAGCACTAATGACAAATTATTTTGGCAAGACTTGGTGGGGAGGAGAATGGCTTCGCTCGCTGACAAACATTGACTATGAGAACCGCATCCCGCGAGGTGCCCACTATGCCCGCTATGGGTCGGTGAGGGAAATAGCTATAAAGGATAATGTCATTTGTGCGAAAGTGCAGGGTTCGCGGCCGTCGCCTTACTCAGTGACTGTTAAGGTGAACAAGTTCAGTCGAAAGGAGATTGACAGCTTTATGGATGGCATTCTTGAGCACCCTGCCGTTGTCGCTGAACTGCTCAACCGAAAGTTGTCAACCGCTGTCAACGATATTGCGAAGCAGAGGGGGCTGAAAGTGTTTCCTTCTTCGTGGCGCGACCTTGGCATGGATTGTTCCTGCCCTGATTGGGCTGTACCCTGTAAGCATATTGCGGCAGTGATATATATGGTCGGCCAGGAGATAGACAACAATCCCTTCTTTCTCTTTAAGCTTCACGGTGTCGACATTCTTGAAGAACTCAAAACTCGTGGAATATCCATTGATGCAGAGAAGGTGTCGGAGGTGCCCGACTGGCGCGAAGCCTTCGGATTGGTTCCACTTCATGGCGTCGAGGACAGGACGGCTCCACAGGCGTTGCCTCATTTCGACTTTAGCAAGATAGATGTGTTAGGGGAGGCCATAAGGCGACTGTTGCCGCCCTCGCCTGCTTTTTTCTCCGAAGGTGACTTTATGCGACGTTATGAAGAGAACGCTTTGCGCATGTCAAAGGCTACAGCCCGAATACTCGGTGGCAAGAAGTCGGTTGCCGAAGCATTGGGTACTGAAAGCCGGGCCTTTCAAAAGAAGAAAGTGGACAATATTAGTCTGACCATCGACAGGAAGCGTAGTGCTGTCATCCTCCTCTCCGGCAAAAAGTCAAAGAACACTCTCGTAGACCTCATGGAGTATCTCTTTGCATTGCCTAACGGCCAAGTCTACGAGAGCAGCAACACGGTCTTTGCCTTTCGAAGTTGTTGCCTTCTCGCCCTGCATCTTGCCAGGAATGGGAATGTCGTGCCAGTGATAGGACAGCAGAAAGGGGGATGTGAGGTGCTTTGGACCCCATTCATGGCCGACCGGCAGACTGCTGACATTTTGGCTCAGACGGATGCGTTCTTTCCACTAGACTGTCTGACCCTTACTCCTGGCAGTGGTGGAACATTGGCACCCTTGCATCCGGCTTGGTTTGTCACCTCCTGTTTCCTGACCACGATTGTCCATTGTACGCAGAAAAGTCTTACTTGGCGCGACAAAGTCTATGAATTGTTCTATCGTAAAGGCCTCTATGAGTTCAAGGATGTCGGTGAAACTAATATCCCCGGTGGAATAAAGAGTTGGACCGACCATCTCACAGCTACGCAGCTGCGCTATCTGCCTACCATTATGGTGCGTGATGAAAAGAACGACGGCAGCGAGTTCATATTAGAAATGTCGGTTACTGATTCTAAGGCAGAATCAGGTGAAATAAGTCTGCATGATGTCTTCGCGGATGAGGCTTACCGTCTGTCCCGATTTCGCATCCTTCGCGATGTCTCCCTTCTTTCCTCGCTTGTTCCTGGGGTTAGCGATTATCTTTCCCATGAGGCGCGGGAACCGATGGTTATGGATAATAAAGCTTTCACGCAGTTCCTTGTCAACGTGGTTCCTGCCATGCGCTTACTCCACATCCGTCTGCTTCTGCCCAAGTCGTTACAGCGTATTCTTCGTCCTAAGCCTTCCATCTCCCTCTCAGCCAAGCAGACCGACAGCAAGTCTTTCCTCCGCCTCGATCAGTTGCTGCAATTCGAGTGGAAGGTAGCCGTTGGAACGGAATTGATATCGCCGGAGGAATTCAACAGGTTGCTCAGTCGCGCCGAAGGCCTTCTCCGGTTCAAACAACAGTACATCTATGTCACAGCTGAAGATTTGAAACGGATAGAAAAAGCTTTTAGTTCGCGCAGCGAGATGACTCCGGCACGAATGCTCCAGGCTGCCTTGTCGGGTGAATATAAGTCGGCTAAGGTTAGCATCTCGCCCGAGGTTCGCGAGCTCATCCGTCAGTGGACGACCCTGCAGGACATGGAAGTACCCAAAGAGATTAACGCCACCTTGCGCCCCTATCAGAAGCGGGGCTACGAGTGGATGTACCAGAATCTGCGGCTTGGCTTCGGAAGTATTCTTGCCGATGACATGGGCTTGGGCAAGACGTTGCAGGTGATAGCGCTGTTGCAGAAACTCAAGGATGACGGGCAACTCGAGAAGAAGCGTGCCATCGTTATTGCGCCAACAGGATTGCTCGCCAACTGGCAGGCTGAGCTGCAACGCTTTGCACCAACTATGACCGCCTTTGTCTATCATGGAGCCAGTCGCAGTCTTAAGGGCTTTGATGCCGACATCCTTCTGACGTCCTATGGTCTTGTACGCTCCGATATAGAGGAACTTAAAAAGTTGAAGTGGGCAGTCGTCGTTATCGATGAGGCACAGAACATCAAGAATAATGCTACGGCGCAAAGCAAGGCTGTGCGGTCGCTGAAAGCTGATGCTCACATTGCTATGAGCGGTACGCCCGTTGAGAATCGTCTGTCTGAATACTGGAGCATCATGGACTTTGCCAACAAGGGCTATCTTGGAGCACTGAAATCGTTCAACGACGACTATGCGCGACCCATTCAGCAGGAAGGCGATACAGAGCGAGCCGAAAGGTTCCGACGTATTACGGCTCCCTTGATGATGCGTCGATTGAAGACTGATAAGTCTATCATCAACGATCTGCCTGACAAGATCGAACAGGATGAGTTCGCTATGCAGACACCTCAGCAGGCTGCTGTCTACAAGCAGGTGCTGACAGAGAGCATGAAGGTGATTGAGGGTATCGACGAGGACGACCGTCAACAGCTCTTCAAGCGACAGGGACTTATCTTGCAGATGATGCTCGCCTTGAAGCAGATCTGTAATCATCCGGCTCAGTATTTGAAGAATGGTGACTTCGATCCCGCGCTATCAGGAAAGACGGAAATGCTGCTCGACCAGGTGTCGGCCATCAACGACAGCGGTGAGAAAGCCATCATCTTCACACAGTTCAAAGAGATGGGCGATATGCTTGTGAAGTTCATCAGTGAAGCCACGGGAGTGGAGCCGATGTTCCTGCATGGCGGCTGCTCCATCAAGCAGCGTAACGAGATGGTCAGACGATTTCAAGAAGGACGGGCAGACAAGTTCTTCATCCTCTCGCTCAAGGCTGCCGGTACGGGACTGAACCTCACCGCTGCCACTCATGTCATCCACTACGACCTCTGGTGGAATCCGGCTGTGGAGGCTCAGGCTACTGACCGTGCCTACCGCATCGGACAGCATCAGAATGTCATGGTGCACCGCTTCATTACAAAGAACACTTTCGAGGAGCGTATCAATGAGATGATAAACTCCAAGCGGGCTTTAGCTGATATGACCGTGGCCACGGGCGAGAACTGGATTGGAAAACTGAGCAACAAGGAACTGCGTGATCTCTTTGAATAATTTTGGCGCATCGGATAAACCCTGTGTTTTTGGTTCTTAGTTTTATAACCAAAACCAATAAAACCCTTTGTGCCATCGTCAAGGGCCAATGCCCTTTGCCGTTGTTGGATGATGGCTTGTGAGAGGCTACGCCTCTAACCGCCATCACCCACCAAACGGCAAATCCTCCTCCGTCGGATGATGACGCTGGCACAAAGTAAAACCTTAAAAACACGGTCCTACCAGTCGGTGTCTTTTCCTGATTTTGGTTGTCCTGATTTTGGTTATAAACCTATTTTACTTAAGTCTTACCAACTACAAATCTGCAGTCAAAGAGGAAGACTCATATACGACCAACGGAAAATATCCCTTATGCATAATTTTCTAGCCTGTGAGACTGTAACGTGCTATTTCACTTTGTCCTTCAGGTACATCAACGTCACGCCGCCATAGCTCATCCGCGTGTTCTCCGATGTGGAAGCTTCGGGGCCGGCGCTGTCACCCTCACGGGGGGCGTGGCGAACGAAGACCGCCTCGGCGCCTTCGGGCACGGCGGGCTGCACTTTGACAAAGTTGTGCTTGGTAGCTGAGGTGTCGGACTCGTCGGCACCGCCCGCGAGGATGTGTTGGGCACAAGCCAACGGCCGCTTCACACAGCTGACATCAGTGAACCGCACGGCGCCGCCGAGAATAAGGTCATAGTTGTCGATGACGTTGACGAGCTTCTGCATATTGGAAGCATACTGTGCCACGCTGACGTTGAGTTTGGCCATGCGGTCGCTGAGAATCTCGTCGCCCGAGAAGAGGATGCGGTGGCTGCGGTCAAGGAGAGCGATGCCGTCACCAGTGTGGTTGGGGATGACGAGAACCTCCAAGTCGCGGTTGCCGAGATGGAACACATAAACATCGTCTACGGTCACCACAGGATAATGGCGTGGAAAGGTGATGCCCTGAAAGCTGGCATAGGGCCGTGTGGCCAACGGCACGCCCGCGGCATACATAAAGGCACAGTCGAAGTAGGCGTCACCGGCGGTGTGGTCAAAATGTGAGTGGGTATTGATGACGTAGCGTATGGGCTTCGAGGTCAACGTCTCACAGTAGCGGCGCAGATTGCCGGCACCATAGCCAGTGTCGATGCAAATTGCCGTTGTGTTGCCCTCAACGAGATAGATATAGTCGCCGTCGGAGAGGATTCGCCACGTGCCCGGAGCCACAAGCTCCGACTGGAACCACGCCTCGTCCATGGGGCGATAGGTGCTGTCGGGGCCGTAGATGAGCGTGCGATGACGCGGCGAGAAGTCGATGGAGTCGGTGGCATGATACCATTTCGCCTCTTCGGGACTGCTGACGATGACAGGGCCGTCGGTATCGTCGTCTCCTGCCTGCGGATTAGAGATTGGGCCGGAAGGAGCGGCCTGGATGTTGCCCGATGCAAGAAACAAGGCAACTGCAGGAGACAGCAGCCCCTTGAACAAACCTTTCTTCATGAAATTAATGTGGAGTTAGATTCAAGCCCTCATCAGCTTAGGATACTACCATACCCCGTGGTTATATGATGATATCTAAAAGAAATCCTTCCCGATATCTTTTGCAAAGGTTAGCGTTTATGCTGAAACATCGCCACGACAAAGTGCTTATTTAACGTTTGCTGATGTTCTTTCATGTTTTCGTTACTTTTTTGAGAAGGTTCTATACCTATCTGATAATCAATACAGGT
>OMVH01000191.1 GCA_900314365.1 uncultured Prevotella sp.
TGCCTAAGAAAGGTATCAATAGTGCTAAACTAACTCCATTCATATTTTAACAAATGTTTTATTAATGTCTACAAAATTAGCTATTTCGGGGCTCTTGTGCAAACTTTGAGAGGGAAAAGCGCTATACGCTATCAAAATTGCGAACTTGGCGGAGGCAGTAAAAAGGTGACGGTGTGGAAAGCTACAACATCTCTTTGCTCACATCATAGCATCCGGACCGACCCTTCACACAAAAAGTCCCATTTCATCGTGAGACACACAAACTGACATCTGATATGCGAGACGTCAATTCAAGAATGCGGCAATGTGAAATACTACTCTTCGATTTCAGACAGGCTGCGTGTAAAGTTACGGAAGAAATTCGAAGCCGTCTCCACCGGACCATATTCGAGGTAACGCATACTGCGTCTGAGGTTGCGCCGCATAGCTTTCGAGTTGTTTTTCACGAATCCTGTCTTGCTTTGTCTGAAATGCCATTCCTCGGCAGTGTCAAGAGTGGTATGGGTGAGTGTGCGCAGTGTCAGCCATCCGGCAGCAGGTTCAATCTTCTGCACGAAAGGCACCTCGTCCTGCTCGAAGTTAAATACCGCTATCAAGATACTGCCTTCAAGCTGTGCGAAGCGCTGGATGTGGAGCTCATTGAGCCAGTTGTCAAGCTTCACGAAATCAACCTTGTCGCCCCTTGTGCGTAAGAAGCTGCCGATGTCGAGAATGCCTTTGAGAGAAATGCCCTTATTGAGCATGCAACTTAGATTAGCAACGATGAGATCGAGCAGTTGCAGCGCCTCTAACGACGTATCAATGGCATGCCGCTCTGACGTACGGATGTGGTGTAGACGACGGTTCAGCATCGAGTTGCTGAGTTTGGGGGAATTGGCTGTATCCGTTGCCTCGTCACTCACGTGGGCCTCTGCCTCTGCTATAAGCTCGTCAAAGATGTCACGCGGGATAACATCACCTTCATCGTACTGATGGTTACGAACTCCCTTGGCGGCTATACCAAGGACATGTTGAGATTCCAAAAGACGGATGAGCCGCCGCCACTTGAAGCGCGACATCGGTTCTATCTTGGCATACTCGTTGAGTGCGCCGGAGCGCAGTAGGCAGAAGAAGTTTCGCTTGATGATGTCCATAGATACTTAATAGGCTGAAATTTGATATTCAATAGCTTACGGTTTTCTGTTGAATCTCTGCATAGGCAGAGTTTTCTGCTTAACTGTATCGCTTCGGGAAGCGAAGCAGTATGGCAAGCACAGCAGCAATACCGATGGCAAAAGGATAGTAAAGGTAAGGAATGATTTCAACAGGATTGATTCCGGCAAGTCCCGCAGCCATGAGCAACTGGGCGCCGTAGGGAATTATGCCTTGCATAGCACATGAGAAGGTATCAAGGATACTGGCAGCCTTACGGTTGTCTACACCGAATCGGTCGCCTATCTGTTTGGCTATGCCGCCCACGGTGATGATGGCAACGGTGTTATTGGCCGTACAGACATCCACCAAAGCCACAAGAATACCAATAGCAAGCTCGGCTCCACGCTTTCCATGCACGTGAGCAGTCATGCGCTGAATGATGAAGTCGATGCCTCCGTTCTGACGGACAATCTCAAGCAATCCCCCTGCGAGCATGGTGATGATGATGAGCTCACCCATGGAAAGGATACCGTCGCCCATCGCACGAAACCAGCCGAAGAGGTCGTAAGTTCCGCTCCAAATGCCGATAACGCCCGTAAGCGCAAGTCCGAGGGTAAGTACCGCCATGACGTTCATACCGCAGACAGCCGTCACAAGGACCACCAAATAGGGAACAACCTTGATAAGCGAAACATCGCCCACGTGGGCGGGTGAGCTCATGCCGGCCCCCTGAAAGCAGTAGATTATGAGCACCAAGGCCGCGGCGGGAGCCACGATGCTGAAGTTCACCTTGAACTTGTCGCTCATCTTGCAACCTTGCGTACTGGTAGCCACAACCGTTGTGTCGGAGATAAAGGAAAGATTGTCACCAAAGAAGGCGCCGCCCGTCACGACGCCAACCATGAGAGCCGTGCTTGTGTCGGTCTGCGAGGCGATGCCTGCCGCTATGGGAGCAAGGGCTACAATGGTGCCGACACTGGTTCCTATAGAAAGGGATATGAAACAAGCCGTGACAAAGAGTCCGGCTAACAGAACGTTGCCAGGAAGGACGCTCAACGTAAGGTTCACTGTGGCATCAATGCTCCCCATGGTCTTTGCCGCATTGGCAAAGGCACCGGCAAGAACAAATATCCACAACATGAACATCATGTTCTCTGTACCTGCCCCACGGCTGAAGGCTGCTATGCGGCGCTGCAGTGGAAATCCGCCCGAAACACCTACAGCATAGATACTTGAAATGAGGAAGGCAACCGTGATGGGAACCTTGTAGAAGTCGCCAGCTACTATCGAGGTGACAAGATAGAGCATGACGAACAACAGCAAGGGACTCAAGGCAAAGAGCCCCTTGCGGAGAGAGATGCGGGATGGCGTCAGATGAGTAGTCTCACCTAAAGGATCCGTGGTTGGACAATCACTTTGTTTTCGTTGCATAAAAGAATGATTCTTAGAATCCTACCCTATCTTCATTGATATTTTAATATAAAGCATCAGCCCGCTGCAGGCGTGACAGTCAACCAGAACCGTCAAGCAGCAACATCAGAGCTGTGTGCGACGATAGAAGTCAATATTTTCTTTGGTCAGCAATTCAATGGGCATATAGTTCACAGGATCGACCTTCCGCTTCAGTACAATAGCTTTGAAGAGCGTATCCACACTACTATAGCCCTGCTGATAAGCGTGCTGGGCAATGAGGAAGGAAATGCTTCCCTGCCGAATGCACTCTACGTTCTTGGCCACCATGTCGTAACCCATTATCTGTATGTCGCGACGATTAGTGCGCAGCAGGAAGGATCCAACGACATGAGCTTTCGAACCCAACGTAATGCAATTGTGGACATCCGGATGAGCCGTAAAGAAACTTTCGAGCATCTCATCATATTCCTTACGGGTGGACTCATAGGGAAGGTCGAGCTCACAGATAACAACCTCAGGAAAGTGGTCGCGCATATAGTGCCGGAATCCTACTTCACGATTCATCTGCTGCTTACTGGTGACCTGACCGAATTTGGTGCGCTTGACAAGAAGAATCTCCTTATCGTTCCCTGCTAAAAGCATGAGCATGCGTGCAGCAAAGTAGCCGCTTGAGAACGAGTCCTGACCGAAGAAGGCCAATGGCCGCAGGTCGGGCATATAGGAGTCGAGCATGACAAAGGGGATGTGCTTCTCGTGCATTTCGTCGGTAAACGTGCGAGTTGTCTCCAAATCGGCGGGTACGACTATCACTCCGTCGGGATTAGAATCAAGACATTTGCGCGATGCCTCCGTGAAGGACTCTTTACTAAAACGCTTATAATAAATGAACTTCACGTCAATATGGAAATCACGACGCGTCTCCACATCCTTACGTGCACCGTCCTCAATCTCATCCCAATAGGCTTCGTATTCATGTTCGGGGATAACCATATAAAAAATATAGGAGCGGTTGTAAGCCAATGCGCTGGCATAGACATTGGGCTGATAGTCCATTTTCTTAAGTGCTGTCTCTACCTTTGCCCGAGCCGCCTCAGAGACATTAGGACGCTTGTGAAGTACTCTGTCAACAGTTCCCACGGATACACCGGCTTTGATAGCGATATCCTTAATACGAATCTTTTCTGTCATGTGTGTAATGAATGTGGTGCAAAATTAGTAAAAATAAAATAACTGTGCGCACGCACAGCTATCTTTTTTGTGTGATTGTGCGTATTTCATCCCGAAAACGCTGCTGCGCTCCTTTTTTCCGGTTATGGTCTGCCAAAAACGTCGACCTGCACAAATAGGGGAAATATTCTCTTCAGGTTGTAGCATGTGTTATGGTTGCCAAGTCGATTATACACCAATTGTTTGTCAATTTGTCTTCACGGCACACGCCTCGGGTGTTTTCAGTTGTTAGAAAGATGACAATTAAAAGTGCATCAATCAATTAGTCAAACATATGTTAGACAAATGGACAACAATTGTTAGACAAACGGACAACAATT
>OMVH01000174.1 GCA_900314365.1 uncultured Prevotella sp.
CAAACAATTGTTAGAAGAATGGACAACAATTGTTAGACGAATGGAGAACAATTGTTTGCCATTTGGACAACAATTGTTTGACCATATGAATTGTGAGACCATCGGACGACAAACGTTTGACCTTGTGAACTTTAAGGTACAAATCCCTGTTATTGAACAAACAACAAAAAGAGCACACGCTCTTTACCATAAAGCATGTGCCCTGAATAATTCTTGATGTAGTTACGCTTGTCCAGCCGCAGCAGGGGACGGCACAGGGTCAACCGAGATACTGTCTCAGCCTGTGCACACTTGAGCTCTTGCGCACCTTGTCAATACTGCGCACCATTATCTGGCGCACGCGCTCGCGGCTCAGTCCCGTTTGGGCAGCTATCTCCGAGAGACCTTTCTCGCGGCAACCAAGACCGTAACCGGCACAGAGAATCTCCATCTCACGGGGCTTGAGCGCAGTGCGCAGCACGGCATGGAGGTCGTCGGCCTCACTCTCTTCCATGATGCTCTTGTCGGGTTGATCGGAGTGTCCGGGCATGAGGTCGGAGAGTGTGTTGTCACCATCCTCACCCACCGGAGCGTCGAGACTCGTCGTCCGCTGGTTCACAGAGAGACTGCTGCTCACTTTCTCCTCGCTGATGTCGGTCATCTCGGCTATCTCCTGCGCGCTCGGCTGCCGCTGGTGCACCTGCACGAAGTCATTGATTTTGTTGTTTATCTTGTCGAGTGTATCGACCTGGTTGAGCGGGAGCCTGATGGTGCGGCTTTTCTCAGCTAAAGCCTGGAGAATGCTCTGACGAATCCACCACACGGCATAGCTGATGAACTTAAATCCGCGTGTAGGGTCGAACTTGTCGGCTGCTCTGAGAAGTCCGATGTTGCCCTCGTCAATGAGGTCGGTGAGGGCGAGTCCACGGTGCTGATATTGCTTGGCAACACTCACCACGAAGCGCAGGTTGCTCTTCACAAGGGTGTCGCGAGCTTCCTCGCCCTGTCGGCCTCCGAGCTTCACCTGTTCGGCCAAGTCGGTCTCCTCCTCAGGGGTGAGCAATGGGTAGCGGTTGATGTCTACGAGATATTTGCTCAATGAGTCCGCGTTGCGGGCTGTGATACTCTTGCTAATCTTCAGTTCTCTCATCATTGCGTATTTATCCTTTCTGATTCATATGCCTGCAAAAAACATGCCATAGCCAGGAGGAAGTAACGGACTATTCAACAAGTAGAACACACTCGCGAAAGTTGAGTCAACAATAATGCACTTTGAGATACGACGTATTCGGTTTTTATTACTTTTGCAGTGGAAACAACTAACCTAATCAATTTACAGATGTCTTATAATATAAGGTATACGCCTAAATTCCGCCGAGGTTTGAAGTCGATGATGGTCTGTCTCTGCCTGCTGCTTTCTGCGGCATCTGCACAGGGCAAGGAATGCAAGGAACTGGCGCGATGGAAAGCCAAATAACAGAACGAACGACATGAGAAGAACCATCTTGTTTTTATTCGCCTTGTTGGGCTTCCTGCCCCTGACAGCCCAAAGCACGGAGCAACTCACCTCGCCCGACGGCAAATATGTCTTTACCTTCAGTTCAAGCGACGGACATCTGTCCTATACCTTATTATATATGGGTAAGAAAATCGTCAGCAACGGTGACCTGGGTATCAACATCGACAACCATCTCATCGAGAATGCAATGGATATACCGCAGGACACAGCCCGCATCTGGTCGTCGTCAATGCGGCTCATAAAGGTTGACCGCAGCACTGCCGACACCACCTGGCAACCCCTCTATGGCGAGCAGAGCCTTATACGCGACCACAACAATGCCATGACGCTGCACTTCAAAGAATGGATAGTGAAAAGCATCGACTTCGCTCATGACTTCGGAATTGAGGAAGTCATCAGCGGTCCGGTGGAAAAGATTGACGACACCACCTTCCGCATCATCCCTTATGATGCGGGTTGGGATAAACAGCGCCGCTCCTTCTCCGTGCTGCTCGTTGCAGTGGGCGAACCCGACAAACAGTATCGCGGCTGCGTACAACCCGTAATGCTGAAACTTTCCCATGACATTATAGACAAGTTGCAGTAGCAAAGACTCCACAGCCGCAAAATAGTGGGCTGATTTCTTTGCTATCTCGAAATTATTTGTCAACTTTGCACGCAGCAATCTACTAATAACTGAGTGATGAAAGAAGAACTTGAAGTAAAAGAACTCGACCAGGTCGTGGTCAGATTCTCAGGTGACTCCGGCGACGGGATGCAGCTTGCCGGAAATATCTTCTCCACAGTGTCGGCCACTGTGGGCAATGGCATCTCAACCTTTCCCGATTACCCTGCCGACATCCGTGCACCGCAGGGCTCTCTGACAGGTGTGAGTGGTTTCCAGGTGCATATCGGCGCAGGCCGTGTGTATACACCCGGTGAGAAATGCGACGTGCTTGTGGCAATGAATGCCGCCGCCCTCAAGACCCAATATAAGTACGCCAAGCCCCAGGCTACCATTCTCGTTGACACCGACAGCTTTGGACCCAATGATTTGCGCAAGGCGGAGTTCCGCAGTGACGACTACCTTGGCGAGATGGGCATTGACCCCGACCGGGTTGTGGCATGCCCTATGACGCGTATGGTGAAGGAATGTCTGGCTGGCAGTGGTATGGACAACAAGTCGGTGCTCAAGTGCCGCAACATGTTTGCTCTCGGGTTGGTGTGCTGGCTCTTCAACCGGGACCTCAGCCTGGTGGAGAACTTTCTCCACGAGAAATTCGCGCGCAAGCCTCTTGTGGCAGAGAGCAACATCAAAGTAGTACATGCAGGCTACGACTATGGACATAACGTGCAGGCCAGTGTGCCCGCCACCTACCGTATAGATTCCAAAGTGAAGGAACCCGGCCGCTATATGGATATCACAGGCAACAAGGCTACCGCTTACGGTCTGATAGCTGCCGCAGAGAAGGCCGGACTGAAGCTCTACCTCGGCTCCTACCCTATCACACCAGCCACCGATATTCTTCACGAGCTGGCCAAACACAAGTCGCTCGGTGTTATCACCGTACAGAGCGAGGACGAGATAAGTGCCTGCTCAAGTGCCGTGGGAGCGGCTTTCGCAGGAGCGCTTGCCGTAACCTCAACGTCAGGGCCTGGTATTTGTCTGAAGTCGGAAGCCATCAACCTCGCAGTAATCGATGAGCTTCCCTTGGTGGTTATCGATGTTCAGCGTGGTGGTCCTTCAACAGGACTTCCCACGAAGAGCGAACAGACCGACCTGCTGCAGGTGCTCTATGGCCGTAACGGCGAGAGCCCTATGCCCGTGATCGCTGCCACAAGCCCCACTGACTGTTTTGATGCTGCCTATATGGCTGCAAAGATAGCTCTCGAACATCTCACCCCGGTGACATTGCTCACCGACGCCTTTATTGCCAACGGGTCGTCAGCGTGGAAATTGCCCAAGATGGCCGACCTGCCCGAAATACACCCGCATTACGTCACCAAGGAACAAAAATACAAGTACACGCCCTACATGCGTGACCCGAAGACAAAAGCTCGCTACTGGGCCATACCCGGACAGGAGGGCTATGAGCATATTCTCGGCGGACTGGAAAAGGACGGAAAAACGGGCGCTATCTCCACGGAACCGGAAAACCATAACAAGATGGACCATCTGCGATTTGAAAAGGTGGCCAAGATAGAAGTGCCTGACTTGGAGGTACTTGGCGACAAGGACGACGCAGAATTACTCATTGTGGGCTTCGGCAGCACCTATGGTCACCTCTTCACGTCCATGCAGGAACTCAGGCAAAAAGGCTATAAAGTGGCCCTGGCACAATTCAAGTATGTAAACCCCCTGCCAAAGAATACTGCCGAAGTTCTTCTGAAGTACAAGAAGGTGGTAGTGGCAGAGCAAAACCTCGGACAGCTCGCCGCCTTGCTGAGAATACGTATCAACGACTTCGTACCTTACCAGTATAACCAGGTGAAGGGACAGCCCTTCGTGGTGAGTGAACTCGTAAGAGGATTCGAACAAATCATAAAGTCGGACGACCAGAACGTGGGTGCCACCTTTGAGGAAAGGGTTATAGAACTCTGAACGACTGTGGATTCAGAACAACAGAACGACAAAAAAGGAGAAAAGTTATGAGCGAATATACAGCGCAAGACTTCAAGAAGGGGCAGCCCCGCTGGTGCCCCGGCTGCGGCGACCACTTTTTCCTGGCCAGTCTGCAGAAGACAATGGCGGAACTCGGAGTGCCTCCCTATGAGACGGCTGTCATCAGTGGCATCGGCTGCTCAAGCCGACTGCCCTACTACGTGAGTACTTATGCCATGCAGACCATTCATGGACGTGCCGCTGCCGTGGCTACAGGTGCCAAGGTGGTCAACCCGAAACTCACTATTTGGCAAATCAGTGGCGACGGTGACGGTCTGGCCATCGGCGGCAACCACTTCATCCATGCCATGCGGCGTAACATCGACCTCAATATGGTGTTGCTCAATAACCGCATCTATGGACTGACGAAAGGACAGTACAGTCCTACCTCACCACGCGGCTTCGTCTCTAAGTCGTCGCCCTACGGAACTGTGGAAGACCCATTCAGACCGGCCGAACTCTGCTTTGGCGCACGTGGGCGCTTCTTCGCCCGGGCCGTGGCTAACGATGGACCTGGAACAATGGAAATCCTGAAGGCGGCTTATCATCACAAGGGTGCCGCAGTATGCGAGATTCTGCAGAACTGCATGATTTTCAACAACGGAGCCTATGAACCTATCTATACACGTGACGGCAGAAAGAAGAATGCCATCTACGTAGAAGACGGGAAACCACTTGTGTTCGGAGAGAACAATGAGTACGGACTCGTGCAGGAAGGATTCGGACTGAAGGTGGTCAAGATTGGCGAGAATGGCGTCACCCTTGATGACATTCTCATCCACAATCCCCATGAGCAGGACAACACACTCCAGTTGAAGCTGGCCATGATGGATAATGAGCACGGCTTCCCGGTGGCTTTGGGCGTCATCCGCGATGTGGAGGCTCCGACCTACGACGAAGCGGTCAATCAGCAAGTGGAAGAAGTGAAGGCTAAGAAACCTTACCATAACTTCGAAGAACTGCTTGAAACCAACGACATCTGGGAGGTGAAGTAAACAATAGAATTCACACAGCAGGCCCGGCCATGCATTGCAGCCTCGTGCGGCGCGCTTTGGCCGGGCTTAAATGTTCCAGTTATTCTGATACGTTACAGACAATGAAAAACAAATGCCTTATTGTATTGGTCTTGCTGCTCGCTTCTCTTGGTGCCACGGCACAGCGGCGGGTGGAAGATTCGGTGACGCTTGCCGACGGCACACGTCACTTTAAGATGTTTCTGCCGTCAGGCTTGAAGAAGGATGCCCCTTTACTCTTTGTGCTTCACGGTTATACGGGGCATGCCGGATGGCCTCGCTCGCTGTCCGACGCTGCCGAAAAATACGGCTTTGCCCTCTGTGCTCCGCAGGGCTATAAAGCACCCAAAGGAGCAACGGGATGGAATGTGGGTTACCCGCAGCAGGAGGGATGGAAGCAGGACGACGTGAAGTCGATATGCCAGTTGGCACGTGTCGTGCAGAAAAGGTACAACCTAAGCCGTAGAAATACTTTCATCACGGGAATGTCGAATGGGGGTGACATATGCTATCTGTTGGCTTACAGCAACCAGCGCACCTTCCGCGCCATGTTCTCTGTGGCCGGACTCACCTTATCGTGGATACCCGAACGGTACACCATGAAGCGCCGGGTGCCTTTCGTAGAGATTCATGGCACTGAGGACCGAGTGTCAGAGTGGGATGGCGACCCTGTGAATAAAGGAGGATGGGGCGCTTATCTCGGTGTGGAGGATGCCGTCAACCGAATAGCCGAAGTCGACGGGTGCCAGCTTGCTGACTCTGTAGAAATGGAGAGCATTGCAGGCAGCAAAGGACACAAAATCGTGAAATACCGGTACGCCAATCCTCATACCGACACCGAGGTGTGGCTCTACCGCGTTATCGGGGCGCCGCACTGCTGGCACGACAGGGATGTAAACATAGGCGAAGAGGAGTGGAAATTCTTCCGACGGTATCTTCGTTAATCGTACAAAACTTAGTGGAGGCACACATACGCACTCTTGGTGTTGCTGCCGGAAGCAATTGTCGGCAATACCAAGGGTGTTTCTATATGCCATTCTCTAAACCTTTTGAAATCATAGTCGTCAATGCCGTCTTATGAAGATAAGATTGAGTCATGGGCTGGTTCTTGGAGTGAGACGGCAGGAAGTTACCCCTGAAAGCAGTTCACAAATCTTTGTTCACAAAAAATTTCGAAATAGAGAAATAAAGGCTAAGAATACGGCCTGTTTGAAGTACATCGAGGTCGAGATAGGACTTTCATCGCCTAGTGATAGGACCAAAAGCAGTATAAATCAAGGGAATTCACAACTTAAAACAGGGCTGTTTCAGGCTTAAAATTTCGTTTCTGAAGGTACAGAATTCTGATTTGTTTATATATAATTCAAGTTCAGCAAACGCTTATACTCTTTAAGATTGGTAGTGTCTCACTGATAGACACCGATTTTTTTCGGGGCAGGAGAGCT
>OMVH01000207.1 GCA_900314365.1 uncultured Prevotella sp.
ATATTGGTGAGCCGCTCACGGTCGGGCACGGAATAGACTTGGTTTAGGATGTCGGCAGCCGTCAGCGCTCCTTCGAAGCCTTGCTTACCGGTTTGACAGAAAAGGCAGTTCATCTTGCACCCCACCTCACACGAGACACAGAGTGTGGCACGGTCATCCTCGGGAATGAATACTGTCTCCACCTGCTTGCCTCCACTTGTTGGAAAGAGGTATTTCACTGTGCCGTCCTTGGAATGCTGGGCATCCACAGGCTTGCGGCATCCTATCTCATAACTTTCGGCCAGCCGCTGCCGGTTGACTTTCGAGAGGTTGGTCATCGCCTCTATCGAGTCGACATGCTTCACATAGAGCCACTCGGCCATCTGCCGTGCGGCAAAAGCGGGCATACCCAACGAGCTGGCCACTCCACGAAGCTCGGCCAGCGTCATGCCCAAAAGAGGTGTCTTGCTATTTTCCATTTCTCTCGAAGCTACTGTTTAATATTCAATAGGCAAAGTTAGTGAAAAACCACGAAACAGGGCTCATTATGAAGGATTTTGTGCTTTTCGGGCTGACAATTTGCCTGTTACGGTAGAGTTACACCTATCAGGAGTCCTTCGATTCGGGAAAGACAGACGAAAGCAGCACATAAGAGCGACTGGCTGACATAGCATTGGCAGGACGGTGCATTCCCAAGCAGAATTACCCCCGCCTAAAAGGGATGGAGAATGGGAAAAACTTTAATTTTTGATACGAAAAACTTGCCGTTAAAAAATGCTAAACCTTTCTGAATCCTTTACAAACAAAAATCTCGAAATAGAAAAAACAAGGGCACTCAAAGAGCCTTTTCTGAGTACTTTTCGCTCGAGATAGGACTTCGAGAGCCTCGAGATCGGACCTCAAGCGTCCCGAGATAGGACTTCGAGCGCCTCAAGATAGGACTTCGAGCGCCCTAAAACATAGGTGTTTCAAGGCCCAAACAGGGGTTTTTCGACCTATTTTCAACGTTTTCGAGGACAAAAGTAAAGCCACGAATACGCAAAATATTAAATATCAACAAATTACAAACCCATCAAAAAACAGCGCGTATTTGGGAGCAAAGTAGACCTTGATTGAAAATAAGCCCGTATTTTGGCACTTTCGCGTTCGTTTTTCTTTACAAACATTCTCGCGACCTTTGATTTTTGATACGCTCCGTCGAAGCGGAATCAGTCATTAGAACGTAGATATTTTATCCTCTGCAACCGGCTGCCTTGGAAAACATCAGACAGTTTGCACTCCAGCTTGAGGACATATATGAGAGCCGCAACGGGGAAGAAAACGGGAATGGTACCGACCTATGCTTTCACTCATATACATAAACAAGTCACATTCTCAGTCACAGCATCCACACTTGCCGATATGGGGGAAAAAACAGAATCCCCAGCCTAAGGTAGCCTTCGCTTCCCTAGACTGGGGCTAAAAACACGTCTGCCATTCAGCAGATTAAAGAGTCATTTAAGCAGACAGCACACTACGCCACATCCTGCCATTCAGACTTAAAGATGATAGATGGCATAGAGGTAGGCGCCAAGTGAGATGGCCTGACTGGCTCCGATGCGCGTCAAGACCACACCTACACGCTTCTGCGGGTCGTAGTCGACAAAACTGTCGGTGCCGGGCACCTTCACTTTTACAGGCTCTCCCTTGAGGAATTCGGCCTTCTCTATCGGGTCCTCAAGATTGTAGGCCTTCATCTGCATGCGGTTCACTTCCTGGCCGCGCAGCAGCAGCTTGCTGTTCATCTCGTCGACAAGAGCGGGGAAGATATATTTATAGCTGTTGGCCACACCACCGCCAATCACAACGAGTCCGTCGACAATGGTATCGGCCATGGCTATGGCATCGCCTGCCACCACACCGAAGCGGCGGAAGCTCTCCTTGGCGGCCTCGTCGTCACCGGGCTGCTTGCCACAGGCTATGTCGTAGATATCTTTCGGTGTGAGCTCAGCCTTATCCCCGGAGAGCTCGCGGTAGAAACGTTGTACCGCACGTATGCTCACCCCTTCCTCGGCCACCTCCGTAGGATGGAGCTTGTTGTCAAAGCACCAGATGTCACCGCCTACACCGTTGTCACCGAGCAGCAAATGTCCGTCGACAACCACACCGGCTCCGAAACCTGTTCCGAAAGTGAGCCCGAGCACATTGCGGTAGCGCTTAGGGCTGCCAGCCTCTGCGAGCTCACGGTTTACGTCTAAAAGAGCACCGCCCATAGCCTCGCCATAGGCAAAGAGGCTGCCGTCGTTGTTGATGAAAACGGGAATGCCAAACTTATTGTGCAGATACGGGCCCAAGGCTACCCCTCCGCGGAAGGAAGGGAAGTTGGGCAGGTCGCCGATGATGCCGTTCTCGTAGTCGGCCGGACCGGGGAAAGCAAAGCTTATGGCCACCGGTGCTTTGGGTACCAGCGACTTCACCGTCTCGAAGCCTGCCACTAACTGGCCCAGACAGTCGTCGAGACTGGCAGCCTTTGATGGCAGTGAGAAGGGTTCCACAATGGTCTTTCCGCCCTGCATGGCAGAGAACACGAAATTAGTGCCGCCCGCATCGAGCGTCATGATGATTCTGTCGTCGTCTAAAAAATTCATATCAATGGTTTATTGGTTGGTCGTTAATAGAGATTGAACTTATACCCTACAGTAAAGACGAAGCACCGGTTCTTGCCGCTTACATATTTCCTGGCATTGGTGAGCGAGAGGTTGTAGCGTATGCCCGCTACCACGTTCATGAACTCGTAGCTGACTCCGATAGGAATAGAGAAGTCCACCTTCTTATAAGCATCCTTCACTTTGTCGTCGGTCTCCACGTCTTTCTGCAGATTACCGTTAACATCCTGCTTGTGTTGCAGTTTGCCATCCTCGTCGTAGTAGAAAGTGCTCTCCACCTGATGATAGTTGGCATGAAGCAGGAAGCCCACTTGCATGCCCGCACTGACACTCAGTCCCTGAGCCAAATAATAATGGACTTTCAGAGGTATGGCCAGATAGCCGCTGGTGAGGCGCTGCTCACTAAGCCCGGTGTGAACTCCGTCGGCATTCACTTGCTCCAAATCGGGATAGCGGTAGCCCATCATCTGGTATTCCACACCCAAGGAGATTGCCTGCCGCTGGGCAGCCTGATAGAAGAAGTCTACTCCACCATCAAAACCGGCCTTATAGCGCGAGTCGTAAAAACGGTCCTCGGTACCGGCATCCGTGGTGTAAAGAATGGAATTGTTGCCCAGATTGGCAAGACTGACTCCTATATGAGGCACGATGGAGAATGTTCCCTCCCGAGGCTGTGCCAAGGAAGGAATGGCTCCTAAGAAGCCGCAGATGGCCAGCATGATGGCTTTCTTATTTCTCATTTTCATATTGCATGTTTTGATACTGTTTGTTTTGACTGTCGTTCTACTTATCCCAGTGGATTCTCAGCTTATGGAGATCGGCCGAGTTGGGCGCGATGGCCACCTCGAAATCGCCTGGCTCCCAGCCATACTCCAGCTTGGAATTATAGAAGGAAAGCTGGTCGGGCGTAATGGTGAAGCTCACGGTCTTGGTCTCTCCAGACTTAAAATCGAGCTTCTGGAATCCCTTGAGCTCCTTCACCGGACGCGAAGTCGAAGCGATGAGGTCGGTGATATAGAGCTGTACCGTCTCTTTGCCCTCGCGCGAACCGTCGTTGGTGACGTCGATGCTCAGTCGGATGCTGTCGTTGCTGCCTTTCGCATTCACCTTGTCGGCACGAAGGTTGGAATAGGTATAGTGGTTATAGCTCAGTCCATAGCCAAAGGGATAGAGCGGGCGATTGTCGTCCATGGGAATATCCTTATACGTAGGGGTGAACCAGTCGGGCTTATAGACTCCCTGCGGCCGTCCGGTGTTCAGACAATTATAGTAGATGGGTATTTGACCCTCATAACGCGGGAAGGTGATAGTGGTCTTGCCCGAAGGATTAACCTTTCCCGTGAGGACGTCGGCCAATGCGTCGCCGGCCGAGGTGCCCAAGTGCCAGGCTTCAAGGATGCAGGGGAAGTTGCGATCGATGTCGGTAAGGATGAGAGGTCGCCCGCTGAATACAACGATGACAATGGGCTTGCCTGTGGCACGGAGGGCCTTGAGCAGCTGACGCTGACTGACGGGCAACTCGAGGTTGACCCGCGACCAGCCCTCACCACTCCAGCCGCCCTGCTCGCCCACGCAAGCCACAACAACGTCGGCTCGCTGCGCTTCGGCCACAGCCTCAGCAATGAGTTTACTGTTGGAGGCAGTGACAGTGTCGTTATAGAAGTCATAAGTTGAATTAACATCCCCCTCGCACCCTTGGTTGTAGGTGACCGCGCAGGTGCTGCCTAACGCGCTGGCCAGAGCCTCACGGACAGTATGCGACTTGCGGCCGTCGGGCTTTGTGCTCCAGGTTCCGTAGAGCTGTGCCACGTCGTTACCTATGGGGCCCACAACAGCCACACGCTTATATGACGAAGAGAGAGGAAGCAAGGAGCCTTCGTTCTTGAGCAGAACCATGCTCTCGCCCGCGAACTTACGGGCGAATGCAACGTGGGCATCGCTGAGCACATCGGCCTGTCGCACCGGGTCCTTCATCAAACGGGTATAACGGTAAGGGTCGTCGAAGAGCCCGAGCTTGTATTTGGCTTCAAGGATAGGGCGAACCAAATCACGAATTTGCTTCATGGTAATCTTCCCTTCCTTCAGAAGCTGCTTGACATTGCGCACATAGTGCATGCTGCCCATGTCCATGTTCATCCCTGCATCAAGGGCCATACGCGCCACTTCCTTGGCATCGCCCACTCGATGGAACTCCATCTCGCCCACAGCATTGGCATCCGACACAATGAATCCCTTGAAACCCCACTGCTGTCGGAGCAGGTCGGTGAGCAACCATTTGTTTCCGGTTGCCGGTACACCGTCAACGACATTGAACGACGACATGCCGGAACCGGCACCGGCCTCGACAGCTGCCTTGTAGGGCGGAAGGTAGTAATTGTACATCATCCAGCGGCTCATATCCACAGTGTTGTAGTCGCGTCCGCCCTCGGCAGCACCGTAAAGGGCAAAATGCTTAAAGCAGCATAGCAGTGTGGAGTCGCTCGCGAGATTGTCGCCCTGATAGCCCTGAACCATAGCCTTCGCTATAAGCCCTCCTAAATAAGGGTCCTCTCCGGCTCCCTCTGCCACCCTGCCCCAACGGGGATCGCGGGCAATGTCAACCATCGGCGACCAGGTCCATTCAATTCCGTTGGCCGTTGCTTCTTTGGCGGCTATCTGTGCGCCTCGCTTGATAAGCTCCAGATTCCAGCTACAGGCCTGAGCGAGAGGAATGGGGAAGGTGGTGGTGTAGCCGTGAATGACATCAAGACCAAAAAGTATGGGAATGCCTGCCGGCGACTTCTCGACGGCCAGTCGCTGGAGGTTGGCATCAGCTCCCCCACAAGCACTCACTTGCCCTTTTTCGGCCGACTCACCTATGCCTAGATTATTGTTCAGCACCTGCGGGTCGGCGCCTGCACCTAAATTGAGTTGGCCTATCATGTCGTCAAGAGTCATACGCTTCATCAAGGAACTGATGAAGCGGTTCATCTTCTCGTTAGCTGCATCCGACGGATGTGAAGAACTCTGCGCCGACACTCCCATCGAGGCCGTAGCAAGAAATACGAAAAAAAGAGTACGTACTCGCATAATATCTATTTAAGCAAGGGTAGTCGCAGATGTCTTGTTTTTCTATGCATCCACGGCTATTCACTTCCCCGACCCAGTTTAGCGGGTCTGAAAGCAAGCATCCTTTAGTAACAACGAGGGAGGAAGCAAATTAGTACATATTAGTAAAAAGAAATTTCTGACAATAACTGTCTTCCACTAATACCCCGTGGAAGCCCACTGATATCATCCATTTGCGCTGTCGAAACGGTGAAAGTCCGCACAGAAAAGAATTGCCGCAAACGAAAAAGAGAGACTCCCGACCATCTACATAGCCAGAAGTCTCTCCTATCTAAGTTGTCCTGCTCAGTGACAGTATTTATTGTTCGCTCTTATTTGCACGCTTACGCTCCAGATGATCGAGGATTATCTTGCGCATACGCATGCTCTTGGGCGTCACTTCCACATATTCATCGGCCTTGATGTATTCCAGACACTCCTCAAGACTCATCACCGTCTTGGGTACAACCCTGGCCTTCTCGTCAGAGCCCGAGGCACGCACGTTGGTGAGCTGCTTGGCCTTTGTCACATTGATGACGAGGTCGTTGTCGTGCACATGCTCTCCAACAACCTGACCTGCATAGACTTCCTCACCCGGGTCGATGAAGAACTTGCCGCGGTCCTGCAGCTTATCAATGGAGTAAGCGTAGGCCGTACCCGTCTCCATGGCTATCATGGAACCATTGAGCCGACGCACGATGTCGCCCTTGTAAGGCTGGTATTCCTTGAAACGATGAGCCATAATGGCCTCGCCCTGACTGGCCGTCAACACATTGGTGCGCAGACCGATGATGCCTCGTGAGGGAATATCGAAGGTGATATTCACACGGTCGCCCTCTGTGTCCATACCCGTAAGTTCACCCTTGCGACGGGTTACCATATCAACCATCTTGCTGGAGTATTCCTGGGGCACATTGATATCAAGCTCCTCGATAGGCTCGCACTTCTTACCATCGATTTCCTTATAGATAACCTGCGGCTGACCCACCTGGAGTTCGAAGCCCTCGCGGCGCATAGTCTCTATGAGCACTGAGAGATGGAGCACACCGCGTCCGCTGACAATCCATTTGTCGGTGGTACCTTCCACGTTGCGCACCCGCAGTGCGAGATTCTTCTCCAATTCCTTCTTGAGACGGTCGCCAATGTGACGACTGGTACAGAACTTACCTTCACGACCGAAGAAAGGAGAGTCGTTAATAGTGAAAAGCATACTCATAGTAGGCTCGTCGACAGCAATGGGAGGCAGTGGCTCCGGGTTCTCGAAATCGGCAATGGTATCGCCAATCTCAAACTTCTCCAAGCCTATCACAGCGCAGATATCGCCACTCTCCACAGCCTCTGTGCGGTGGTGTCCGATGCCCTCAAAAGTATGAAGTTCTTTTATCTTAGTCTTCTCCTGCGATCCGTCGCGATGGCAGATTGTGATGTTCATACCGTCACGCAACACACCTCTGTGAACGCGTCCCACAGCAATACGACCTGTGTAGCTGCTATAGTCGAGCGAGGTGATGAGCATCTGGGGAGTACCCTCGAGATGCTTCGGAGCCGGAATCACCTCAAGGATTTTGTCCAGCAAGTAGTCAATATTACCGGTAGGCGTCTTCCAGTCCGGCCCCATCCAGCCATTCTTGGCTGAACCGTAGACAACGGGGAAATCAAGCTGATCCTCACTGGCATTAAGGTCGCACATCAAGTCGAACACCATCTCGTAGACCTGCTCAGGACGGCAGTTGGGCTTGTCAACCTTATTCACAACGACAATCGGCTTGAGACCAATCTTCAGAGCCTTCTGCAAGACGAAACGCGTCTGAGGCATAGGACCCTCGAAAGCATCGACAAGCAACAGGCAGCCGTCAGCCATATTGAGCACACGCTCCACCTCACCGCCGAAGTCGGAGTGGCCCGGCGTATCCAATATATTGATTTTTACTCCTTTCCACCTAATAGACACATTCTTTGAAAGGATCGTGATACCTCGCTCTCTCTCCAAATCATTAGAGTCAAGTACTTCGCCGCTGTCATCCTGTCCATCCCGGAAAAGCTTACCTGCGAGCATCATCTTGTCGACCAGCGTCGTCTTGCCATGGTCGACGTGCGCAATTACTGCAATGTTCCTAATGTCTTGCATCGTGTTACCTTAACAAAAATAATATTCTCTTTTGTCGAAGAGAAAACCCCGCCACATCAAAACTGTTGCGGCGCTTCTATATTTCGGGTGCAAAATTACAAAAAATATCGGGAATCCTTGCTGTAATGCATGAAAAGTTGTACCTTTGCAGTCGCATTTTAATATATCACATTAACAACAACAGCAATGTACTTAGACAAAGCAAAGAAAGAAGAGATCTTTGGACAGTACGGAAAGTCTAACTCTGATACTGGCTCGGCTGAGAGCCAGATAGCATTGTTCTCTTACCGTATTTCCCATCTGACGGAACATCTGAAGCGCAACCGTAAAGATCATACTACACAGCGTGCACTGACACAGCTCGTAGGAAAGCGCCGCGCACTTCTTGACTACCTCTACGACCGCGACATCAATCGCTATCGTAGCATCGTGAAGGCTCTTGGCCTGCGCAAGTAAGTCAGGGAAGCTATTTGCAAAGAAATCATTGAGAAAGCCGCAACATCGTGAGGATGTTGCGGCTTTTGTATTTCTGCCTTCATGGGCTTTCCACTGATACTATCAGAGCAATCCGAGCTCCTTGAGCGGAACCATCACAAAATCACGCTCTCTCATCCTAGGATGAGGGATGGTCAGTTCCGGTTCCTCCACATGTAGGTCATCGTAGAGCAGGATATCTATATCGATAATCCGGTCATGATATTCTCCGTCATGACTCTTCTCCCGTCTCCCCATCAGCCGTTCTATGAGCTGCGTAGTTTCGAGAAGCTTCTGCGGTGTGAGAGAAGTCTCCACAACGAGACATTCGTTCAGGAAGTCATTTTCCGAACGAAAGCCCCAGGGCTTAGTGGCAATAACAGAGGAGCATCGTGCCACCTCGCCAACCTTTTCAGCTATAAGGCCCGTTGCCCGTCTGAGATTCTCTTCTTTGTTGCCGAGGTTGGTACCCAGTCCCAGCACCGCCTCGTGCTTAGCAGGAACTGAGCCCCGACGGTCAGTCGTTGACGATGAGCAAAGCATCACCGTAGCAGCCAAACTTATAGCCGTTCTTTACAGCCAGATTGTAGGCTTCCATCACGAGGTCGTAGCCACCAAAGGCTGCCGTCTCCATGAGCAGTGTCGATAAGGGGTGATAGAAGTTACAAATCATAGAGTCAGCCAATCCAAACTCATAAGGCGGGAAGATGAACTTATTGGTCCATCCCTCGAATTCCTTTAGCCTGCCATCAGTGCCTACTGCAGTCTCCGTGGCCTTCACCACGCTGGCTCCCACTGCACAAACATGATGTCCATTCTCCTTGGCGGTGTTCACCACCTTACAAGCCTCTGCATTGACAAACATCTGTTCCGAGTCCATCTTGTGCTTGGTAAGGTCCTCGACTTCAATTTCATGGAAATTACCCAAGCCACAATGCAGGGTGATAAAGGCAGGCTGAATGCCGATGATTTCCATCATCTTCATCATCTCACGGCTGAAGTGCAGTCCCGTGGCAGGAGCTGTGACAGCGCCCTCGTGACGGGCAAAGACGCACTGGAAGTCCTCCATATCGTCCTTTGTGGCATGATGGTCTTCGCGGTTGTCGATGATATAGCGTGGCAGTGGTGCCTCACCTAAGGCAAAGAGCTCGCGCTTGAACTCATCGTGCGGGCAGTCATACAGGAAGCGCAACGTGCGTCCCCGGCTTGTAGTGTTGTCGATGACCTCGGCAACCATAGTGCCGCTCTCGTCGAAGAACAGTTTATTCCCAATACGAATCTTGCGAGCCGGCTCCACAAGCACGTCCCATAGTCTCATTTCCTCATTGAGCTCGCGAAGAAGGAACACCTCAATCTTCGCATCGGTCTTTTCCTTCGTACCGTAAAGCCTTGCAGGAAACACCTTCGTGTCATTGAAGACAAAGGCATCGCCGTCGGAGAAGTAATCCAAGACATTACGGAAATTGAGGAAATCACCTTCCACGGGGTTGCCCTTGGCATCCTTTCGGTACATCTCAATGCGTTGGGAGGCCTTGTGCAGCACCATGAGACGGCATTCGTCGCGACGGGTCACACGGAAAATGTTCTTCGTACCGTCACTGCTTGTAAACTCGCGCTCCACACTGTGCGGATAGAGTGCTACAAGCTCTTGCGGCAACTTAAACTTAAACTGTGATAGCTTCATTACTTATTACTCCTTCTAAATATTGTTGGTCGAGCCACTCTTCAAAGTGGTCGAAGTCGATGCAGTTGTCAACGGTATAGCCTCCGGCCCTGGTTCGCCGGAGCGATGTGAGGAAGGCACCGCTGCCTAAGCTACGGCCGATGTCTCGCGCAAGAGCACGGATATAGGTCCCTTTGCCACAGGTGACACGAAGGGTCATCTGCATGAGTGCCGGATCGAACGAGAGCAATTCTATATCGTCGATATGAACATGCTTTGCCCGCAGCTTCACATCCTCACCCTGACGGCGAAGCATATAGGACCTCGTTCCCTCCACCTTACAGGCACTGTAAGTGGGTGGCACCTGCTCGATGTCGCCGATAAAGTTTTGCAGCTTCTGCCTCACCAGCTCCTCTGTGATATGCTCCGTGGGATAGGTGGCGTTGACAGTGTGCTCCCGGTCATAGCTGGCCGTCGTAGCTCCCAACTGTAAACCTGCCACGTATTCCTTGGTATGGGTCTGCAGCTCAGGAATGAGCTTTGTAGCCTTACCAGTGCAGAGCAGCAGCACGCCCGTTGCCAAAGGGTCGAGCGTTCCGGCATGCCCCACCTTCACCTTGGAGCCCGTCCGCTGCGAAAGCAGATAGCGTATATGCGCCAAAGCCCCGAAGCTCGACATGCGATAGGGCTTGTCGATGGCTATGATTTCGCCTCTGAAGAGATCCATAGCCTACTCGAACATCACCATGCTGTGACCTGACAGCATCCAGATAAGGATGAAGGCTCCCACGATAATGCGGTAGACACCAAACCACTTGAAACCGTATTTTGCGAGAAAGTCAACAAACCATTTCATGGCCAGCAGCGCCACAATGAAGGCAACGACACTACCCACGACCAGCATCATGATGTTGTCGGAGGTAGCCCAAGAGGTACCAACGGCGTGGTCGCCGATGAAGAGCTCCAACAGGTCAAGCCCTGTAGCAGCAGCCATGGTGGGCACGGCGAGGAAGAAAGAGAATTCGGCAGCCCGACGGCGCGTAAGCTTCTGGCTCATGCCTCCCACTATTGTGGCCATGCTGCGGCTGGTACCGGGAATCATGGAGAAGCACTGGATGAGACCTATATTAAAGGCCCTGCGCTCTGTAATCTTATTATTCTCACTGCCCTTATTGAATATCCTGTCGCAGAAAAGCATGAACACACCACCGATGACAAGCATCACCGGCACTATCCAGATGGCATTCTCGGGTGTGAGCATGAAGTCTATCATACCACTCTTCTTCACAACGAAGCCTATCACACCCGTAGGGATAAAGGCCACGAGAAGCAACCAGTAGAAATACCACTTATGCTTTATCTTCTGCCAGGAAGTGCTGCCGGCTGGTGCTGGAGTGTGATCGAGCCGGAAGAAGCGATTCCAGTATAGCACCACGACAGAGAGAATGGCACCGAACTGAATGATAACAGTAAAGGCACGCACGAAAGCTGAGTTCTCTACACCCAACAGATTCTCGGCAATGAGCATATGGCCGGTTGATGACACAGGGAGGAACTCGGTCAGTCCCTCCACTATGGCGATGATGATGGTCTGGAGAATGGTCATTGCTCTGCCTTGGATTCTTTAGGGTCGTTGTCGTCAGAATCCTTCTGCCTGTGCACGATGGCATAAATCATAGAGATGAAGCCAACGAAGCAGACCACTGGGGCCACCTTGATGCGCATGGCATCGAAAATTGAAGGATCGTAGTGGGTCTCGTCAGAGCCGCCGCCTGCCATCAGCACAAAACCGATGATGACAACCAGCATTCCCACGGCCAGCAGGATGAAGTTCGTCCTGCCGAAAGCCAGATTTCTCTTGTCCATTGATGAATGTTGTATGTGATTGATAATTTCGTTGTTCCTTTACTTTACGCTCTGCCAGCCGCGATCAAATCTTATAGAGTTCACCGGCTTTCATCCTCAGGAACTTGTTCACTGAGATACTGGCACAGAGAGCCGTAATGATGATACCGAAGAGAATCACGCTCACTCCCGTAATGGTCATTACCTGCCACGTGAGCACTGTGAACACATCGGGGAAGTCGTACGACAAGCCCACCACGCATGCTGCCAGCACAGCATCAGCAGCCAGTGCTGCCAGCACGCCTATGCCGACAGCCTGCCTCACGAAGGGACGGCGAATAAAGGCCCATGAGGCTCCTACAAGCTTCATTGTGTGGATGGAGAAACGGCGCGCATAGATGCCCAAGCGCACTGTGTTATTGATGAGCGAGAAACTCACGAACGTGAGCAAGAGGGCCAGCACGAGGAGCACGAGGCTAACCTGGCTGAGCCTCTGATTGATTTTTCCGATGAGGTCTTGCGGATAGGTTATCTCCCCTACCTTGGGGTACTGGTGGAGCTCTTTGGCTATCCACTTCAGAGAGTCGTTGTTGGCATAGTCGGCTTTGAGGTGGAGCTCCACGCTCGGCTGATAGGGGTTCTCACCGATAAATTCTGAAGGATCTGTTCCCAAAGCCTCTTTCTGCTCCTTCAACACCTGTTCCTTACTGATGTATTCGAGCGAACTGATGTAAGGACGCTTGCGAAGGTCGGAACAGAGTTGGCGCGCCTCGGGTGCCGTCATATCTTCCTGGAGCATCATGGTCACGACGACATTCTCGCGCACAGAGCGCGACAGATTGTAGGCAGTGCCTACCGACATGACAACAATCCCCAAGAGCACCAGCACCATACAGGTGCTTATGCAGAGCGTGATGACCTGCAGACCGCTGTGACTGCGGGTCGCATTGCGATTCTTTCCCATTAGCTGTCTAAAGACTTATCTTGCGATATCCATACGGGTCTCAAGCCCGCAGCGCTCCTGCCTCCCACAGGCGGAAACAATTGGCGTAGGGGCACAATGAGCCTAATTTCTTGCAAAGATAATACAAAACAATGGAACAATCTCCAACAAGTGCGTTATTTATCATTTATTTACACTTATTCGGCTTGGGGATTCTGCATTGTCTGTGTCGCTGCCGGAGCCTCCTCACGGTCAGCCTTCTCACGCTGTAAGCGGCGGAACTTCTCCAGATGGGCCTTGGCCTTGGCGGCTGCCTGTTGGGCATACTCGTTGTCGGGAGCCTCCTCGGGCGTGATGCGCATGGTGTGGGCTGCCTTCACAAGGTCCTTCACCACCTCACCTCCTATGATGAGTCCTGCGGCGGCTGGCACGAAGGCATTGCTGGCGGGGATGTCGCGCCGCTCGGTGCACTTGCGCATATCCTTGTTGGGACAGATGCAGTGGAAACGGCAGCTGATGGTGTCGTCCTCGATCTGCTTCAACGGCTCCTCGTCGCTGCACACCACTTTGAGACGGGGGATATGGAGCTTGCGGAGCTTCTTGCGAATCACCTTTGCAAGCGGATCCATCTTCGTCCGATTGATGTCACAGACACGGAAGGCCGTGGCATCGAGCTTGTTGGCTGCTCCCATGCTACTGATAATGGGCACACGGAGCGCATGGCAACGCTTTATGAGCTCGAGCTTTGCCGTCACCGTGTCGACACAGTCGGCTACATAGTCGAACTGCGAGAGGTCGATTTCGTCAGCATTCGAAGGCATATAGAACATCTTGTATTTATGCACGATGCAACGGGGATTGATGTCGTGGACGCGTTCGGCGGCTACATCCACCTTGTGCTTGCCCACCGTGGAGATGAGGGCATGAAGCTGGCGGTTGACGTTTGTCAGACAGACACGGTCGTCATCAAAGAGGTCGAGCTCGCCGACGCCACTGCGAGCAAGCACTTCCACCACGTATCCGCCCACACCGCCGACACCGAAGACGGCCACTCGCGCGCCACTGAGGGTGTCGATAGCGGGCTTGCCCAAAAGGAGCTGAGTCCTGGAAAACTGATTCTGCATTGATATGGATATTTCTTCTAAAAACAATGTTTACCCTGTCAGACCAAAGTGCCTCCAGTGGCCAACAAACACGGCAGGAAACTGGAATCTCTGCACTTCGGACTGCAAAGTTAGTGGAATCAGAGGGAATCGCAAAGAAATCCGAACGTTTTGTTGACGATTGCTTAGCCACTATCATCAGAAGCTCATCCCACCGGAGTCTCGGAAATAGTCAGCTCCGCAAAAACGGTCCCTCCTCACGATAGCAGCAAACAAGAGATTGGAGTCAGAAATCACTGTCTTCCAACTGAAACAAATCGTTGACCGACTTACCAAAGACCTTTGACAACTTCAGTGCCAGGAGAGTGGACGGAGTATAGTGCTCCGACTCGATGGCATTGATGGTCTGTCGGCTGACACCAACCTCTTCAGCCAGCTGCTGCTGGGTAATTCTGCGGATGGCCCGCTCTACACGAATATTATTCTTCATCGCTCATCCTCCTTTGTCTGATTTGCTGAAACTCTCATCTTATGAATCTCCCAGTGGAAACGAAGGATGAACAGAAGGAATATCAGGATTCCCTGATATAACATAATATATATCCAGATAAACCCATAGACAAACAGTACCAAAGCGATGAATAAAATCGTGTTGACCGTGAATGCCCACATCAGTGAGCGCAGGCGCAACAACAGTGTCAGCTCGTCTTCTTCCTTCAATGAAGACATGGCGACAAAATACAGACCTAAAAAGCCTGATACCATCTCAATTTCATCATACCATGAGTCATTAGTAACAATAAAGTCAGTTCCTCCGCAGACAAAGTCAGGTATCAGTGAGAAAACCTTGGATGAAAAACTTGGCAACACATCTGTAGATAAATCAAGAATGGTGACCAACAAGGCAAATCCGAACAACACCCATCCGATGGCGTAGAAACGATGAGGCAAAAGAAAATACTTCTTCATAATTACTCTTTTTAATGGACCAACAGTTATTTGATTGAATACCGCAAAGGTAAAGTATTCTTTACTTAATAACAAGTATATTAGACACGAAGTCGATTCAGCTTAACATTATTTAAGGAGCTCAGTCCCAGAGGTAACTATTCAGCGTGTCATCCAATGATTTTGTTTACTCACATAGATTTTACAGATCTTAAAGATGCTACGCCGCTAAACGGCTACGCATACCACAGTATCATCGCTGAGCGAATAGCGAAGACATCCTTCATATCATTAAAATCCGTGTGCGACATATCGCAGCACTGTTAAGAGTCACTCAAAGCTCGCAAATGCTTCAAACCCTGAGCAATCTTCAGGACCACGGTGGACATTGCTTAGCTACCTCCTGTAGAGTAGCAACATCGTGTGGTGAGCAGGGAGTAAACAAAGCAAAGGACGTATTAATTTCAGCTTCCGTAATTTGTTTCCTATTTTGTTGGGTGGGCCCTTATGGATGTCCGCAGACTACGGGCACATGAGCAGAATGATGCACGCTTCCCGCACTTTGAATGCGGTCAAATACAAGTAACGCACTTCTACTCTTTCAGAGTTGTAGCGCCTCAGCGATAATGCCCTATAATTTTGCCCTATAATTTTGGGGAAAGTGAGCACCCCCTGACTTCGTCAACTTCTTGTTAAATCAAATTATCATCATTGGTTATTAACAAGTTACGAATATTTTGCAGTGATTTAGGGTGACGCGTTGCGAAGTATCGAAAGACATCCATACCCAACAACTCGTCAGACGTTCGCTGTCTTTGTCTTTAGTTCATTTCGCATCACCATTGCCCCGAGTGAGAGGTGAAAGAAAATCATGGACAGGCTTTGTAGGGGTTAGGATAAATCTGCGGGATAGCCGTCGAGCTTGCTCGTAAGGCAATCCCGAAGATTTAGCCTCATAGCTCCTTTGGGGAGCGGAAGCCTGTCAATGACTATTTTCCATCACCTTTTCCCACATCAATCAGTTGTAATCCTTTTGGGGATGTTTTGGGTGACGCATTGACGAAGTCAAGGAAAGCATAGAAAATTGTTGGCGGAGTCTTTTTTTCTGCTATAGTTCTGCCCTTTCTGAAAGAGATGCCCGACGAGACCATGCCGATGCGCATAGCAAGACTGGAAAAGAAAAACGCGTTTTTTCTTTGTCATTCCTCTCGTTTGCACTATCCTCAAATATCCACAGCAGGGCGCGGCCCTTGTGGCCGTCCGCATCCAGTGAATGTGGAAGGTGTAATGGAATTTCTTGCTTGCCCGCATCCAGTGAATCAAAATGGTGTGATGAAATCTCTTGCTTGCCCTTTGCGTGCGGACGGCCACGAGGGCCGCACCCTGCAGTGGACATTTGAGGACGGGCGTCGGTATCCCGCACAAGAAGGCAATGCTTAAACGGCTGCTTGGAGGAGAGGAGGAGAGGACGAGGGAGTAGAGGCCCGACTCGTTGATGATAATCATCGTTTGTTTACCACCAGGGGTGAACGATTCGTTCACTCCTTTATCTTCTTCATCAACATGGTCGCGTATAGCCTTTCATGGATTTGTATATCCCAGTGCCACGGCCACGTCCGTTCCCATGAACCACGGCTCGCTGCACTCCGCGCATGAGGGGTCAGAGAGCTCCGGGACATTGATGATGGCCATGTTCTGCGGTCCTCTAAGGTTCCGTTTTAGAACCTTTCAACTCCACGACCCTTTTCTTTCCTCTCCTCAACCGTAACAACGTAACACCGTAACACCGTAACATTTATAGCTATCGCATGTTCGGAAAAACGCTAAATGTAAATAAAGAAGAAAGACGAAAGAATATTATAACTAATTTATATTTAATAATTTATATAATATTAATAATATAATATTGTAATATATTTTTACTCTAATATCTCATTTTCAGCCACTCTCTCGCAGAATGTCAGAATGCACCTTATGCAACGGTGCAACGGTGCAACGGTGCAGCGCTTCTTGTTCGGCAGCTCTCTTAAAAAGCACTTTTTAACGCCTCCGCGCTGTGGTGCTCCTGCAGCCCCGGGCGCTTCCTCCTGTCAGCCCTCGCGTCCTGCCCGCACCTCCTCTCCCGCTCGCCTCGCATCTTCACCCGGTCTCGTTCCGCACCCCGTGCCCCGTAAACCGGCGGCGCGCGGCGTTAACAGATTTTAACTGCAATAGAGCCCCTTCGTTTGGCCGTACGCGGCGCCTGGGCTATCTTTGCAGCAGAAACTTTTCTTTGCAGCAGAGAGAGAGAACCTATCAGATTCGGACTATAACCCTTTTAGACTGTTATGCCTCGCAGCAGCAGGAATCCTCCGCCACCACCCCGGGGGCGGGAGAGAGAGGCAAGAAGAAGAGATGCCAGTTATGCGGGACAGGAGGACACCTACACGCTTCGCCAGGGACTCGGAGCCGTGGTATGGGCTACTCCTGAAGAACAGGCCAAGCATCCCTGCATCGTGGTGGCTCCACAGTTCGACGAAGTAGTCGTTGACGACAACTACAATCAGACGTCTGGCGTCGAAACCACAGCCAACTTGGTAAAGGCTGTCCTTGCGAAGTATCCCGTCGACACCACCCGCGTCTACATCACCGGACAGTCGATGGGCTGCATGATGACCTATCTGCTCATGTCGAAGCATCCCTCGCTCTTCACAGCCGGACTTCTCATCGCCGGACATTGGCGGGCCAGCGACCTCGCACCAATGGCGGGAAAGCCCCTGTGGCTGGTCTCCAGCGCTGGCAAGTCGCAGAGTGGAGCCGAAGAGGCTATCGCAGAATGGAAGCAATATGGTGGCGTGGCCAACACTGCTGAATGGCCGCTGACTGCCACAGAGGCAGAGCGCAACGCCGAGACTGCAGAATTGCTTGCCAAGGGTGGCAATATCCATTACTTCCACCTCACATCAGGCTCCCATTTCGACACTTGGCGAGTAGCCTATGGCTTTAGCGCCGTTCGCGACTGGCTGTTCGGGCAAAAGAAATAAGGCATAGTCATAAACATATTTTCCACATGCTTCAGCCAAATATATTTTCACTTCTGCTTGAACTCCCTGCATGACACCTGGCACGCAGCGCTGTTGGAAGTGATGATGGACGCCCCCCGCGACCGTCTGTCGGCTCACGAAGAAAACGGGCCTGCTTTCTTTGGCGCTCTCACCCCAAAGAAGTAACTTTGCAGCCGGAATATCTGATAAAGCAAGACATGAACACTGACGACATTAAACTTATCGCCTTCGATGCCGACGACACGCTCTGGGACTGTCAGTCGCATTTCGACGAGGCCGAGCGTCAATACTGCGCCATCCTCTCCCCCTGGGCTGCGGCAGAGGAAGTTTCGGAGAGTCTCTTTCGCACAGAATCGGCCAACATGCCCCTCCTGGGCTATGGCTGCAAGGCCTTCACTCTCTCGCTCGTGGAGAATGCGGTGAGCGTGAGTCACGGGCAAATCACGGGCAACGACATAGCCCGCATCACAGCCTTAGGAAAGAGTCTGCTCACCTTCGACACAACGCCTCTGCCCGGGGTGGAAACTACGCTGAGAGCCCTTTATGCTGCCCGCAGATGGCCGCTCGTAGTGTTCACAAAAGGCGAGTTGCTCGACCAGCAGCTCAAACTCCGAAGGTCCGGTCTTGAGGCTTTCTTCGACGGCTGTACCATTGTTTCCGACAAGACACCGGAGGCTTATCACGAGCTTTGCCGCAGCCACGGCACGGATATCAGCAATCTGCTCATGGTGGGAAACTCGTTCAAGTCGGACATCGCTCCGGTGCTGCAGCTTGGAGGCCGGGCCGTGCACATCCCTTTTGAGAAAGAGTGGCGCCACGAATCGGCAACTCCATTCCCCCATGAGCGTCTGGCCACAGTCAAAGCTTTCAGCGAACTCACGGCCTTGCTCCTTGACTGAAGTCAGAGCCTCACCGCCGTCGCAGCTCCAACGGCAAACGTGCGGAAGGCACCGCTCCCCCATCCGAAACCGGGCTCACGGCTGTAGCCGGCCTTCAGGCTCACTTCCACTCTCTGCCCCACATAGAATCCGAGCCCGGCCCGAACGGACATACCGAGCCCGCGGGCTGCCTCTGTGCGGACACCGGCCTCACCGTCCGGATTACTTTCACTCCGCCACACATACTGCCCCATGAAGCTTCCTTCCAAGCGCCAGTATTTAGCAAAAGGCCACGAGAAACACGGTCCTGCTCCCACAACGGTGGAACGCAGAGGGTCGTCGGATGTCTCCTGGTCGTCAACGCGATAATTAACGCGTGAGAAGCTGAGATTTCCTCCCACACCTATATATTTATTCCAATAAAAAGCTCCATCCACACCGGTTCTGATGCCCGTAGACGTGCGCAGCGTATGGCCTCCGGAAAGAGAATACCGGCCTACAGGAAGGGTGAAAACGGAGTAGATGCCGATGGCCGACGGAGTTTCCGATGCAATGTCGTCTACTGCTTTCTCACGTCCGCCTACCAGCAGATGGGCGATGGAAGTTCCCAGTTCAGCCCCCACGATACCAATGCCCGCACCTGTCATCACATCAGAAGGCCAGTGGCGGTGATGCCGGATACGCAGCAGTCCGGTGGCCGTGGCCGTTGTGTAGGCTCCCACAGTTATCCAGGGCGACAGACTGCCGTACTCACGCGCCAGCAAGGTAGCGGTCATAAAAGCCGTAGCGGTATGGCCGGAGGCAAAGCTGCGACGGTCGGAAGCGTCGGGGCGCAATTGCTTGACCGACCGCTTCACGGCCTCCGAAGTGGCTACTGTGAGGGCTGCCGAAAGGGCACCACCCACGGCCAACTCACGCCATGAGCTTCGAGAGGGCACTCCGGCAGCCTTCAGGGCCACCAAGGTTATGGCTGGCGTCCATTGAAGGACGTTGTCAATTCCGGCATGCTGGCGCGAGAGAGGTTCCGGCAGCGAGCGGCTCAGCTTGGCATCCTGCTGCTTCATGACGAATCCACCTGCTATGAGAGGCACCCCCACAAAGAGCGAGCCAGTGAGAGGACGGCTGAAGAGGGTTTTGCACGTAGGATCTTGCACAGTGCTGTCAGGTGTCAGTACTTTGACTGGCGTTCCCTGAGCTCTGCTCTTCAGTGGAACAGCAATGAAAGCAGCAACCAGAAGCTGGACGCTGAGTAATAAATGGCACTTGTTTCTTAATTGCCAGACTTTGTATTTGAGCATAGCTACCCGGGATTAGAGAGTTGTTACTTTAAGTTCTTGGTGCAAAGTTACGACAATATTTTTAAGATTCTCCCATTTTCGCCCTTCTTCCATTCACCGGCCCGCACTGAAAAAGGCTGCCTCGCACCCATCCAAGGTGCACAGACAGCCTTCTTTATCTCAATGAGGTTTGCACTTTAAGCAGCTGTGTAACAGTTGCCTTGCAGCAGCGCCTCCCCATAACGTTCCATCGCTTTGCGATAGGCATCAAAGAATCTCTTGATGCATTTCTTGATCGTTTTCATATTGTTATCCTTTCTTTTATGGGCTCCGAAGAACCCGGTTAAACAACAAAACAGCAATCTTTTCGTCGGCAAAGGTAGCATCTGTGTGCGCTCACACAAAGCTTTTCCGTGGTTTTCAACCCTTTTCATGGGCTTTTTTGACCTTGGTCAAAGGGGGTGCACCCACACGGACAATGGAAACTGACGTAAATCAACCAGCCCACAGCCCCCATCGGCAGGAGCCCGTTTTCATCCGTCCCCGGACTTTGTAGCAGGTAATCCGGCGCACTGGATATTTTGCGCGGGTTGTGCGTCTCCTTATTATAATGGTTCATGTGCAGAGGCCGGTAGTTGAGGTTTCTCAAGTTCCGCTAGCGCTCATGCTCTTTCTGAGTGGTAGACTCCCGTTGACAGGCCCCGATTATTTTCGGGGAAAAAAGAGCCCTGACTTTGTCAATGCGTCACCCTAAATTATAATGAACGATGCTGTTAATATTCTCATATAGGTAAGGGTTGACAGACATTCATATTATTTTT
>OMVH01000160.1 GCA_900314365.1 uncultured Prevotella sp.
TGCAGGCCACCAAGGACGACCCGCGCAAGTTCCCCTTTGGCAACTTCATGCGCAAGACCAATATCGACGAGTTCCCGCAGTTCTTCAATGTTTTGCGCGGTGATATGAGTATTGTCGGTCCTCGGCCTCACATGCTGAAGCATACGGAAATCTACGGCAAGCTCATCGACAAGTACATGATGCGCCATTTCTGCAAGCCCGGCATCACCGGTTTTGCTCAGGTCACGGGTTACAGGGGCGAGACGAAGGAACTTTGGCAGATGGAGGAGCGTGTAAGGCGCGACATCTGGTACATCGAGCACTGGTCGTTCCTGCTTGACCTTGAGGTCATTCTGCGAACCTTCATCTCCATCATCCGTCCCGATAAGGAAGCTTATTAAACGGTTCAAGTTTCAGAAGTAGGGTGCTCAATTTGTTGTACGCTCTTGAATGAGTTCGTGAACACAAACGGCTCACCCGATAACCCTTGTGGTTTTGGTTCTTAGTTTTATAACCAAAACCAAGAAAACCCTTTGTGCCATTATGTTAACGGGGCAATAGGGGCTTTATCCGTGTGTTCGCCCTACGATAGATGCTGAAATATCATGGGACTGCACCTTTTGACCTTTCGACTTCGACAAAAGTGAGAACAAAGGCCGTTAGGAGAATGCTTTTTACTATCTTTGCACGTGCCTTAAGAGACATCATGTCATAAAACATAAGATTAATATGAAAACATCGGTCATTCTCCTTTCCCTGCTGCTCCTCTGCCCCGCTCTGTCGGCTGCGGTCAAGAAGGACACACTAAACTTACACAACCGCTCCCACCGTGTATCTCTGCTCTCCCCCGAGACGATAGCCTCATTCGAGTCTGGAACTGAAGGCTTTACGGCTGGCAATGCTGTGGAGCACGTTGACACTGTCAGTGCCCAAAGGGCGGGTGTGCACAGACACGAAGGCCAAAAGATACTCATGGTGAGAGGAAAAGTCGCGGAGGGAAATGTATGGCGCACGGTGAGACGCACTTTTCCGGTCGGGACCGACTGGCGTAAAAGCCCCTTCATGGAGATGGGAGTGCTCGTTTCGGCCTCTCCGGTAAGAGATGCCCTCGTGACTCTTGTCGTAGGCGGAAAGGGAAGCCGGACCTTCACCGCCCGTGCCGCTATACTCCCCTCACTCTGGAGAGTGGTGACGTTCGACCTCTCGGAGTGCAAGTTTCTGGGTGACATCCGCTACATGGAGATAAGTGTCTCGGCACCGACAGACCAAATTTGGCAAGACGGAGGGAAGTTCTTGCTCGACGGTATCCGCATCGGGACACCGTTGGACGGTGAGTTCGCCACGTCGCTGAGCACGGCGGCCTTCACATGTCGAGGCGGCAGTATCGGCTATGGTCGTGATGCGCTTCTCTTCCACCGCAGTCGCACTGACGCTGTCCTCACTACGCACGTCCTCGGCGGCAGCCTGCACGACCTCTACTCTCCACCCGCAGCAGAGCGCAATACGCTGAGGCTCGTGATAGGCAACGGTACAAGGGCCGACAGCATGAGAGTGACAGTCTTTACTCGCTCGGGCAATAAGGACAGGGCTTATGCCAAGACCTTTCCGCTCTCTGTCATTCCTCAGCGGCGCAATTATCTGTTCAACTTCTCCGACCTGCACCCTGAAGGCAGCTACACCGGCTTCAGCCTCGCGCCCATAGGCGGCAGCAAGGGAACAATGGAGATAGACCGCTTTAGCTTTGAGCGGGAAGAGCCTGTCATGGATTATGCCGGGCGTGTGGAGACATGCACTGCCGACAACGACAACATCCATATTCGTCTGTGGCTGCGCCCCGAACTGGCCTCCCGCTTCGACTCCGTGGCCATATACACTGTACCGCTTAACCTGAAGGGTGACTACAGCAAGGGACGCCGTGTCTATACAGCGCCGCTCTCCCGCGGCAGAGTTGTCATAGACCACTTCCCGTTGCACCGCACCGACCGCCCCGACATGACGCATCTCTCGTCGCGCTTCATAGCCGTCGCCGTGCGGGGTAAGGATGAGATGGTAGTGGACCATCCCTTCTTTATCTCCAACTGGCAGCGGTTTACTTCCAATCCCTACGATTTCGTGGTGGTCCCCGAGGACTTTAACGTCATGACCTACGGCGCCCGCGGCGACGGCTTCACCAACGACACTCACGCCATACAGCAGGCCATCAACGCAGCCGCGGACAAGGGTGGCGGACGAGTCGTTGTGCCGGGGACGGACGACCCTAATGGTCGGCGCTATGTCGTGACGAACGTCAGATTGCGCGGCGGCGTGGAGCTCCATCTCGAGAAGGGAGCCGTGCTGTGGCAGAGCGGCGATGAGCGCGACTACAGCTATGCTCCCCTATACGGCCACGACATGGTCATCCCCAACATACCGTGGACACACTCCCACTTTGCAAACATGCCCATGCTGTGGGCCATGGGCGAGAAGCGCGTCAAGATAAGCGGTCCGGGCACACTGCGCATGTGCGACACTTACACTGTCGACCCCGACATAGACCACTATGCACGCATCTGCGAGGACCGCATACACATCGTACCGCTGGCCTTCAGCGACTGCAGCCAGGTGGTGATTCAGAACCTCGACGTCATCCGCACCAACTGCTACCATACGAGCTTTGATTGCGACTCGGCCGTCTTTGCCGGTAATGTGAAGCTTTACGATGCTGCCTGTGTCAGCGCCGACGGATTCGGACTGAGCGGTGGCACCAATCACGTCCAGATATCACGCTGCTTCTATGCCGCCAACGACGACGGTGTGACCCTCTCTTCCTCCTACAGAGATCCACGTATTGCCGTCTCCCCGTGGCGCACATACCACGATACTGCCTCCCATGGTGCGAGATGTGTCACCGTAGAGCATAGCACCATCGACAGCAGCGTAGGAGGCGGAGGCAAAGCCATAGCATTCATCACATGGGGCTCTACTAACCCCGACCCCGAGAAACAGATAATAGACAGCATCCTCGTGACCGACTGTTCGTTGCGTGGCGGATACAGCGTGGGCACATGGCCCGACAACCCCTTTGACGGCAAACCCTTCACCAACGGTGAGACCGATGACTTCTCGACCGTGCAAGATGTAATGATAGCCCACAACGACTATCTTAGCCCCGTCAGTCTGCTCTGCGTCACGCCCGCCAATTTCCTCGGAGACTCCGGCATTCACTCCACTCCCGTTATCCTCAACGGCGACTTTCACGACGGGCGCTGCTATTGGAGCCGCCGCGGAGGGGCCGACATAACACGAGGCGGAGCACACGTCCGGCCCGGAGGGAGCGTCTATCAGGGACTCTACCTCAAGGGCGGGGCGCATAGCTTTACGCTCATGGTTCGGGGGCACGGCACGGCCTGCGTTACTTCGGCCGACGACGGCCATGCTGTTGTGCACAAGCCATTCTCTACAGCCGACGGCCGAGAGGAGACCCTACAGCTTCGCTTCAGCCTCGCCGGTGAGGGCAATTATAACATTGGCATAAGCGGCGGCGACGCCACGCTCTTGAAAGCTGAGAACAACTAGCCTCGCACAACCGACTATGACGGCATAGCATGTGTCTATCTCGTGGTTTATGCGGTGTTCCCTGGGCCGGCCTTGTAAGCGTGTGGTGCCAGGTAACGATTATTTCTCTTTGTCCTTCATCGCCTCCACCTTCAGATTGGAGATGTGGCTCTTGTAGCTTCCCGTCTGTTTCAGCGGAAAGAAGAGAGTGCGCTGATAGTGCATGACACTGCGTGCACGGTAGACATCCGTCTGGTAGACAGCTCCCGGCATGTACTCTGCCTTGTCCGACGGGAACACTGCATAGAGAGTCTGCTCGCGCAGGGTCTCCCTCAGTTTGTCGTTGACGAAGAGGCGCGTCTCGTGGTTGTTGCCCTCAATGCGGAGGCTCACCTTGCCCGATGCCGGAAGTTTGTAGCCGAAGGTGTTCAGGTAGCCGTCGCGGGCAAATCCCAAACGACCCTGCGACGGGTCTGCGAGATAGAACACGGCGTTATCGCTCTTGAAGCCCACTGTCCCCTTGTCTTCATTGGCACAGTCCACGTCGAAGCTCACGGCATAGTCGTAGCCAGCCTCGCTCACCGGCAGACCGACAGCGCTGTTAGCTTGAAGCTCAGCCTTCGTCAGAGGTGTCAGAGGCAGCCGTCCGAGTTCGTTCACTCCCGGTGCCTCGCTCAGCGAGAGCCGCTTGGCGTTGAAGGTGGTGTAGGGCACCGACGTCTTCTGTCCCGTCCAGCATTTGGTCGACATCGTCTGCAGGGCCGGATAGAGGCGGTGATGAATGTCCTTCACGCTGATGCCATTGCCATAATGGTCGTTCCATACGGCAAACATTCCGCCCTCGAGCGACGGGTCCTGTTCGTCGAAGGTCACGGTGACGGTATGGGCCGGAGTCCAGTTCTTGTAGAGCCACTCCGTGTTGAGATAGTCGTAGTAGTAGCCTGCGGCCGGCACGATGTAGACGTAGCAGTCGGGAATGGAAACGAGCTTGAAGCCCTGCTGCTTCATCTCCACGGGGTCGGTGTAGTCCCTCGACCAGAGCCCCATCAGCACCCCTTTGCTGCGCACGGGCGTGGTGCCCTTGGCGTGGGTGAGGCCTCCCCAGAGCATGGGAGCCTTGCCATAGCTCTCCATCAGGGCGATGTAGCGGTCGGTGAAGTAGCGGAATTTCTCCACAAGCTCCTGTGTGGCATTGCTGTATTCGTCGGTTCCGATGTTCACGTGACGGGAGCGGAACACGGGGCTCTTACCGGAGAGATACTCTTTGAACAGAGCGTCGACAAACTCGTAGGTCTTAGGGTTCATGATGTCGAGATGGTCCATGCCGTAGTCTTTCGAGGCTATCTCGGGCATGTACTGTGTGAAAGCCAGCGAGTGGGCCGGCACGTCAATCTCGGGTATCACCTCCACGCAGTTGTCTTCGCCCAAGAGTTGCAGGTCGGTGAACTCCTTCTTGGTGTAGCTTCCGTCTTTGGCCGTGAGTCCGGGATAGGTGTCGCATTCCAGTCGGAAGGCGGCCTGCGTCTTTGTCCAGTCGTTGCCGAAGTATTGCTTGAAGCCGTTGTCGTTGAGATGCACCTGCAAGGCGTTCATCTTGTAGTAGGCCATAATCTTGACCAGATTGCGCAGATAGGGCATAGGAATGAACTTGCGGCCGCAGTCCACCATGCAGCCGCGCAGACCGTACTGCGGCACGTCGGTCATGAGGCCTTTGGGGAAGTGGTGCTGCTCGCCCATCTGCAGCAGTGTGCGTGTAGCCCAGAAAGCGCCCGTCTTTGTGGCCGCACTGACGACGATGCTCTCGCCGAAGTCGATGCGATAGCCTTCCTTCCCGAGCGTTTTGTCCTTTACTTGCTGGAGGACGACATCGCCTTTGCCGGCTCTTCCCTTACCTAAGGTGGTGAAAGGAAGCTTCATTTCGGTGGCATCGCTGACGAGCTGGCGCGCCACACCGTCAAAGGCTTTGCTTTTTGCGACAACTCTGCCGCTGGGAACCACTTCACCGGTGGCACCCTCCCATTGCGTCACTTCGGGGATGACAAATGGCTTCTCGTTTACTTGTGCCCAAAAGGGGAGTGAGGTCAACAGTAAAGCGAGGCAAAAGAAAGTTCTTTTCATTAATCTTTTATGTTTATAGGTTTTATTTTGCAAAGTTACTGAAATAACTCCGGAAAGTTAGACTTTACACTTTGCTATTTTCTGATTTTTTGCAGTAAACGCCGGGATGATCTCTCGTAGCCTCTTTGAGTATACTGCCGGATAAATGTAGGTAGGGCTCATTTGTATCCTTATTTCCTGACTTCGTGCTCACGCTCACCAAGAACCTTCGACTTGAATTTCGCTAATTCAGCTGAAGTTCTTAACTTTGCAGCATCAACAGAAAAAGGAATCGTATGTCCACGGTAAACGAAATCTACAACTCGCTTCAGAGCTTTGCCGACAAGGAGAAGCTCGCTGTCTATCCACGCTTCTTCAAAACCGGCAAAGGTGAGTATGGCGAAGGCGATCGGTTCATCGGAGTCAGCGTACCCCATGTGAGGGAGGTTGCCCGCCGCTATGCCGACGTGCCCTTGGCAGTGGTCCGGGAGATGCTCTTCAGTCCTTGGCACGAAATGCGCTCCTGCGGACTCGTCATCCTGGTGGGCCTGTGCCGGAATGGTGTACCGGCTGAGGTCTACAACTTCTATCTCGACCACACCTCGAGAGTCAACAATTGGGACCTTGTCGACCTTTCGGCCCCAACCATTGTGGGCGGCTATCTGCTGGAACGCTCACGTGAGCCACTCTTCCGGCTCGCTGGCAGTAAGCTTTTGTGGGACAATCGTATAGCTGTGGTTTCAACGCTGTGCTTTATTCGTCACGGTGATGTCGGTACCACCTATGAACTTGCAGAGCGCCTGATGCACCATCCTCACGACCTCATGCATAAGGCTACGGGATGGATGCTGCGCGAGGCCGGAAAGGTGGACGAAAGAAGGCTGTTCGATTTTGTTGATGCCCATCGGCATGTTATGCCGCGCACCATGCTGCGCTACGCCATAGAGCGGTTCACCCCCGCCACGAGACGGCAACTGATGCGGCGGGATTAGAAGAGATGAGCGCAAAGCAAAGGCGGAGTCAACAGCTGTGTGTGGGCTCCGCCTTCGGTTCGGGAAATGAGACGCTATGTTTATTTGCTGCGCCAGAGTCCGTGGAGGTTGCAATACTCGCGGGCTACCACCTCGGTGGCGTCGGTCTTGAATTCAGCCACTGGTTTGTCGGTAGGTGTGAGGTATTTGCGCAGCACCTCGTTGTTGTTGGTAAGCAATTCTATCCACTGGATGTAGTGTGCCTCCGTCATGGGATGCTCCACTTCGCCCACGCTCACGCGGTAGCCACCTTCTATTTTCTCCACCACGGGCACGTGCTTCTCGGTAGCAGCGTCGGTGGTATTCTCTTTCAGTAACTGGAAGCTGCAAAGCTCCTTATCGGAAGGAACGAGCACCT
This sequence comes from uncultured Prevotella sp., assembly GCA_900314365.1. GTDB lineage: Bacteria > Bacteroidota > Bacteroidia > Bacteroidales > Bacteroidaceae > Prevotella. Next base: position 7,000 of record OMVH01000160.1, read on the forward strand.
CTACGAGGTTGCCACACTCCGGACATTTATAGACTTCGTTTCTCTTAGCCATGATTCTTTGTCTTTTAAGATTCTTATTATTTGAAATTCATCCACAAATATAATAATTCTCCTTTGAAAAAACAAGCTTTCTGTCCGCAATCTTCGTTGTTTTATGTTATTTTCTCATGCTTTAACGGAAATAACGGTTTTTTCATCAGAACTTAAATCACTTGACTTGATTCGGATTTTGCTGCTTGACCAGCGAACGTTCACTGCGTAACTTCTTGAACGTTCGTGCGCAGCGGGCGGCTGTTTTCTAAAGCATTAAAGCATAGGTTGCATCGCATCAACCTCTCAATAAACATCGCATCACCCCGGAACGTAGTATTGCCTCACATGTCGTTCCAAATGTCCAATTATCACACTTATCACAATCACACAAATCACATTAGGCTTTTTCCCGACTTCGTCAATGCGTCACCCTAAATTATAATGAATGAAGCTGTTAATAT
>OMVH01000164.1 GCA_900314365.1 uncultured Prevotella sp.
ACCTTCTTGAGTTATTTTCTTTTCAGTGCTGTATATCGGTTTAAAATCTACTTCTTTTGTATTTAGCCAAGGAATATTGCCTCCATAATATTCATCATGTCTACTAGGTGGAGTTCCACCGCTACAAACCCTACTACAAATATCTCCCAACCTATACTCTTTCCACTCTTCCATAAATGGGAATTTAAAAGTTCAACATATTTAATTTATCTACAGCAAGCAGGCCTGTGCTCTTGCTTCCTTCATCCTATGTAAAAATTACGGTTCGAGTTCTTCTACTTGGTCCTTTAGCCATTTAGTCAATTCTTCTTTCGAGGGAAGTTTCAACTTGTATTTTGAGATAAACATATTCTCATCAATACCTGCAGTGGCATACTCCACCATTTCCTCTCCTGCACCAGTACACATTAATATTCCAACAGGGGGATTGTCGCCTTCTGCCATCATGTTCTTGCGATAATAAGCAAGATACATATTGAGTTGAGCAACATCCTTGTAGTCTAAAGGATGAGACTTCAACTCTACGATTACTCCGGAGTGAATGAGCCTGTTATAAAATATAAGGTCGCAATAGTAATACTGGTTGTCTACCAGTATGCGTTTCTGACGTGCCTCAAAGCAGAAACCTGTCCCCAATTCCAGTAAAAATTGTTGGAGATGATCCATCAACGCACTCTCCAAGTCTGACTCCTCAACGACATCTTTTCCATCAAGTCCAAGAAATTCGAATACAAAAGGAGACTTTATCGTCTCGGCCATGTTACTTTGTGAAGCATTTTGATTAACCAACTGACGAAGATCATTTCTGTCTCTACTCAGACCACTGCGTACATAATACCCGCTGTTGATTTGCCTTTTCAACTCACGTGCGCTCCAACAACCCTTAATGGTCTCTAATTCGTAAAACGTTCTTTCCAATGGATCAGAGATGGGAAGGAGTTGAACGAAATGGGTGAAAGAAAGGTTTGAGAAAAGTTTGTCAGCGGAGATTTGGATACCATCAGACTCCTTATTGTCAGATTTGGCAATCACTGATTGCCAAATCATATCTGTCAAGAAATGTTTTCCTTCCAAATTGGCAATCGGTGATTGCCAATTTGACTGATATGACAAGATGAACTTCTCTATCGGCTTGGCTAAAACAATAAAGTTTAAATAGAAGTTCCTGTAGAGCCGTAAATCTCTTGAGGAAAGTCCAGGAGTGTTTAACTTATCAGCAAGCTTCTGAAGTAATAAACTTCCATATTTCGCCCTGTCGCTTCCTCCCTGCTCATAATGGACAATATAAAAGCCTGTCAACCAGTTGCGGGCTGTAACATGTTTGTTAATAGCACTTGAAGTACTCTGGCGGAAGACATCGTTAGCTTGCTTTATATGGGCAGCCAAAGATGCAAATGAATTCAGTTCATTCAGATAGATATTCTCCATTATTATTATAACTTTGAAATATGGGAATTTAAAAGTTCAACTTAAATCCGATAGAAGCGAGTTGCTCCTGAATCTCTTTTTCGAGACGATGGCTTTCGGTGAAGAGCCCGGATAGCTCCGTTGTCAGGCGGTTCATCTTCTCCTCAAAGGGTTCTCCGTCGTCCTCCTGCTCAGCAATGCCCACATAACGACCCGGCGTAAGGATATAGTCCTGCTCACGGATGTCGGCAAGGCTCTTGACGGCGCAAAGGCCTTTCTCGTCTTTCAGCGCTCCACGGCGGTAGTCGTTGAAGAGTCCGGCAATGCGGTTGATGTCATCCTCCGACAGCTCTCGGTTTCGGCGGCTGACCATCTCGCCCATGTTGCGGGCATCAACGAACAGCATTTTGCCCGGCTGCTCCTTCCGACGGGAGAGGAACCAAAGGCAGACGGGAATCTGTGTGGAATAGAAGAGCTGGCTTGGCAGTGCGACAATACCCTCCACAAGGTCATCCTCAAGGATGTTCTTGCGGATCTCGCCCTCACCACCAGTCTGCGAGCTCAACGAGCCGTTGGCGAGTACCATGCCGACACGGCCACGTGGTGACATGTGGTAGATAAGGTGTTCCATGAAGGCAAAGTTGGCGTTGCCGGCAGGTGGTATGCCATACCTCCAACGTGGGTCGTCCTGGAGCTTATCCTGCCCCCAGTCGCTCATATTGAAAGGCGGATTGCTCAGTCCGAAGTCCATCTTCGTGGTCGGGAAGTTGTCGTGCATCAGCGTGTCGGCATTGCTCTCACCGAGGTTCGCCTCCAAGTTGCGGATGGCAAGGTTCATCTTGCACATCTTCCACGTGTTGGCATTGATTTCCTGACCATAGATAGAGATGTTGTTGATGAGTCCCTGGTGGTGCTTGACGAAGTCGGCACTCTGCACGAACATACCACCACTGCCACAGGTAGGGTCATAGACACGTCCCTTGAAGGGTTCTATGACCGACACCAATGTGCGGACGACGCAGGCGGGAGTGTAAAACTCACCGGCGTTCTTGCCTTCGAGCTGTGCGAACTTAGCCAAACAGTATTCGTAGGTACGGCCAAGCAAGTCTTTGTTCTCCTCGTCCTTGCCCAGCGAGATGTTGTTGGTGAAGATGTCAACCACATCACCGAGGCGGCGCTTGTCAAGCTCAGGACGGGCAAAGTTTTTTGGCAGCACTCCTTTCAGACTTGTGTTCTCGCGCTCTATGGCAGCCATAGCACGGTCGATGACTGAGCCTATCTCTGGCTTATGAGCGTTCTCGGCAATCACCTCCCACCGAGCTTCGGCTGGAACGAAGAAGACATTCTCAGCAGTATAGGCGTCCTTATCCTCCTCAAAGCCGTCGCCTTCAGCCACAAGCTGGCGATGCTTCTCCTCAAAATTGTCAGAGATATATTTAAGGAAGATGAGTCCGAGTACCACATTCTTATATTCTGCAGCGTCGATGGAGCCGCGCAACACATCCGCAGCCTTCCATATCTTGTCTTCAAAGCCTATATCAGCCGTATTCTTTTTCTTAGCCATAGCATTGTTTCTTTGTTGCAAAGGTAATAAAAAAGAGCAAGGGCTAAGAGATTCACAAGATAATTTTGGATATGTCTCCTGCATAGGTGTCATAATTAAAGAGGTTGCTAAGAAGCAGGCCCAAACTAATAGATCCCTCAAAAATGTTTTACTTTCCCTCGCTACGCGAACAGTGTCCTTTGTTTTCCCATTGTTTTCCCGATTTGGATTTCCGGCTGATTCCCGACTTCCTTGATACGGAACGATACTTAGTGATTTTGGGGAAAGGAGTGAAGTTGGCGTGATATTTCGTGGCGTATCATGCTGTTTTCAAATGAGTTGTGTTTTTCCATTGTTTTCCCTGCAAAAATAAAAGGAGTTACGAAATTTTCGTAACTCCTTGATTTTCAGTGTAGCGGGGGTGGGCCACG
>OMVH01000159.1 GCA_900314365.1 uncultured Prevotella sp.
CGACCTACGCCTTCACCTCTTCGGCTACCGGCGTGTTCGACAAATATGCCATCACAGAGCGCGTCTGCGGTCCCATTGGCCGATTCCTCAACATCTACACCAAGGACGACCTTCGTGGCAAGGAAAAGCAGTTCTTCGCTACATCGTACACGAATCCCGTCAACAAGAAGACATGGACGATGCCCGTGGCTGCCGGCTTGACGAAGGATAATCCCAGCTACTACGATCAGATTGGCTGCTGGTACTACTTCGACGAGGAGGCTATGGAGAATACGGGCCGTGGTACAAAGGACTGGAACATCTACCGCTATGCAGAGACGCTGCTCGACGCTGCCGAGGCCATCGCTCAGTCGACAGGCGTGAACGCCGAAGCTGCCGGTTACCTGGCACAGGTGCAGAGCCGCGCTTTAGGTAAGTCCGTGGCAACCCTTACGGCACAGCTTCAGACGCTTTCGAAGGAGAAGTTCATCGAGGCTTGCTGGACTGAGCGTCTGCGCGAGTTCCCGCTTGAGTTCAAGATTTGGGACGACTGCGTGCGCACGGGCAAGTTCCCCGTAATCTCCAATACTATGCACAGCGGCGAGGTTACCTACGTCAATCTCGTGGGTGCCACAAACGGCTCAGGCGCTACGTTCAAGCAGACCGACCTGCTCTGGCCTATCTCGCTCAACGAGATTCAGCGCAATCCGAAGCTGACACAGAACGACGGTTACGCCAAGACCAACAAGGCTGAATAAGCAGCAGGACTGAAGTCCTGACACGCAACGAGGGCGGATGACGGAGTCTTTGATGACCCGGCATCCGCCCTTTTCAATTTATTTCTCTTACTCAATGTAATCACAAATATGTGTGTGAGCGAAGCACACACGAGGGTTGCCAAATGGCCAACAATTGTTGTCCAAATATCTAACATTTGTTGTCCAAATGGCTAACAATTGTTATACATTTGGCTAACGATTGTTGTCCAATTGGCAAACATCTGTTTGACCATTTGTCTGACGTCCGTTTGGTGCATTGTATCATCTATCTAACAAACAGATTACACCCGATATGCGCATTAATTTTACTTCAGAAACTTGAGTCCCCATATTCCCTATCGAAACTCTCAAAACTGTCAGAAAGCACAAGACGAGGCTCAAACAGGACTTCCAAACTACGGAAGCAGCCCGGAGAGCTATTGCGAACAAATAAAAGCTACGGAAACGAAAAAAGCCTTCCACAAAGGGAAGACTTTTGATGAATGTTGTCCTAGGCGGATTCGAACCACCACTGACAGAACCAAAACCTGTAGTGCTACCATTACACCATGGGACAATCGTAAGTGCAAAGGTAAGGAGGTTTTTCGGCATTACCAAATTTCTGCCGAAAAATCTCCTTTCTATGTCGCATTTATCTTGTTTTTCCTCCCTTTCAGGCCTTAATCCTTCACCGTGATGAGGAAATAGTTCTTCTTACCACGTTGTACGAGGAGATACTTACCGTCGATGAGGTCATCGGCAGTGACAGCCTGGTCGAAGGCTGTCACCTTCTCCTTATTGAGACTCACACCGCCTCCTTTCACCATCTTTCGCATCTCGCCCTTGCTCGGGAAGATGTCCCAGCCCTCCTGACAGAACAAGTCGACTGCCTTTCCACCAAGCTGCTCTTTGGGAAGCTCGTAATGGGGTACATCCTTGAACACATCGTTGAGCGTAGCCTCATCGAGCGTGGAGAGCTGCTCTTTCGTGGCCTTACCGAAGAGGATGTTGCTGGCCGCAATAGCCATGTCGAGGTCCTCCTTCGAATGCACCATCAGTGTGACCTCCTCAGCGAGCCGCTTCTGCAGCACGCGCCTTCCGGGGTCCTGACTGTGCTCTGCCACAAGGGCATCGATAGTCTCCTTATTGAGGTCCGTGAAAATCTTAATATAGCGCTCTGCATCCTCATCGCTGACATTGAGCCAGAATTGGTAGAAGGCGTAGGGCGTTGTGCGGTTACGGTCGAGCCACACATTGCCGCTCTCGGTCTTGCCGAACTTCTTTCCGTCGGCCTTGGTAATAAGCGGACAGGTGAGGCAATAGGCTTCAGCCTCGTTGCCAAGCGTGCGGCGGATAAGCTCAGTGCCCGTGGTCATGTTGCCCCACTGGTCGTTACCTCCGAGCTGCAAGCGCACACCGTGATGCTGGTACAGATAGAGGAAGTCGTAGCCTTGCAAGAGCTGATAGGTGAATTCCGTGAAGGAAAGTCCGTCGTGAGCCTCGCCGTTGAGACGCTTCTGTACGGAGTCCTTAGCCATCATGTAGTTCACGGTGATGTGCTTGCCCACATCGCGCACGAAGTCGAGGAATTTGAAGTCCTTCATCCAGTCGTAGTTGTTGACGAGCTCAGCCTTGTTGGGCTCTGTCCCTTCAAAGTCGAGGAACTTGCTCACCTGCTTTTTGATGCTCTCCTGGTTGTGGTATAGAGTGTCCTGGTCGAGCAGATTGCGCTCGAGGCTCTTCCCCGACGGATCCCCAATCATGCCCGTGGCTCCACCGACAAGCAGATAAGGCTTGTGACCACAGTGCTGCAGGTGTCGGAGCATCATGATGCCGCAGAGGTGGCCTATATGAAGTGAATCAGCTGTAGGGTCGGTACCTAAATAGGCCGACGTGAGGTTGTGCAGGAGATAGTCTTCCGTCCCCGGCATCATCTGCGCGAGCATACCGCGCCATTTCAGTTCTTCTACAAAGTTCTCCATCGATTACTGTTATTTCTTTTGATTTGATTGTAGTCCTTGTCACGGCTGTTCGGTCAGGGAACAGGATCGTAGCCACTGCCGCCCCAGGGATTGCAGCGCAGTATGCGCCAAATGGCTAGTGCCAGGCCTTTGAAGGGGCCATATTTAAGCAAGGCCTGCCGAGCATACTCAGAGCAAGTGGGAGTGAAGCGGCAACTGGGAGGTGTGTAGGGCGTAATGAATTTCTGGTAGAACACAATCGGTCCTACGAGCAGCCACGTGAGCGGCAAAAGCATATAGTGAAGCAGTCTACGCAACTTACTCATAGCTTCTCATTGATGCGCTCGAGCAAGTCCACGACACGTTTCTCCACCGTCATTGACGGATGGAGCTTATTGTCGAGCCAAATGAAGGCTATAGCAAGCGTGCTTTCGCCTTCAGCCTTCATCTTTGTTGCGAGTATGTTTTTGTGATTCCGATAAGCTTCTCTAACCTGCCGTTTTACGCGATTACGCTTCACGGCACGCTTGAAGCATCTTTTGGGAACACTGATGAGAATTGCCACCGGTGCACCTCCGTCGTTGCAGCTCACCTTACGCCACACAGCCCTAAGGGGAAACGCCGACATCGAGTGGCTGCCTCCCTTGTCGAAGAGCTTCTCTATAAGTGTCCTGCTGCAGAGCCGCTCCTCTTTGCTTAGTGTGTGGCTTTGAGCTGTCGGCATAGTGCCTATGGGTTCTTTTTCAGGAAGTCTCTCAGCGCACTCGTCATCGAGGGAAATTCTGGTGTCGGAGCCTGAAGGTCGAGCCTCAGGTTCTCGTCTGTAATAGTCTTCGCCGTTGCGGGCCCGAAGACACCAATCTTTATGTCGCCCTGCTCGAATCCGGGGAAGTTGGCTTTGAGAGCCTTCACACCGGTGGGGCTGAAGAAAATGACCATGTCGTAGTCGAAGCTCTTGCGCTCCTCTTCGGTGAAGTCATTGCTCACGGTGCGGTACATCACGCATTCCTTGTGATTGAGCTTCTTGGCATCGAGCAGTTCCTTCACATCGTCGTTGTGGACGCTGCTCAGCGGCACGAGGTACTTCTCCTGCTTGTGCTTGGCCATAATAGGAATAAGGTCGTTGATTTTGCCCGTGGAGCCAAAGAAAACCTTACGCTTGCGATACTGCACATACTTTTGGATATAGAGTGCCACCGTCTCAATGACGCAGAAGTACTTCATGTCCTCAGGAATGGTTATGCGCATCTCCTTGGCGAGTTTGAAGTAGTTGTCCACAGCATGCCGGGAGGTGAACACCACTGCCGTATAATCAAGCAGATTGATGCGCTCCTGACGGAATTCCTTGGCCGTGATGCCTTCCACTTTGAAGAACGGACGGAAGACGCACTCTACGTTGAATTCCTTCTCTATATCGTAATAGGGCGACTTGGCGCTGGCTGGCTTCGGTTGCGATACCAAGATTTTCTTTATCATCAGTGTCCTAAAAATTTATCTTTAAGTTGTTCTCTATCGTTGTCAACACTCCCCACAATGCCATCAGCGGCATTAATTCGAGCGCACAAAAGTACAAAAAAATTTGCACAATAGCGCCTTTTTTATTGAAAAAGATACTGTTGGTGCGATAAAAGGATAATATTTTGAATATTCCTACTACCACAAGGGCATAAATGACCGCTGCCTGCATGGGCAGATTGAAGTAGGCCAAAAGCAGCACCATAGGGAATAGCACTACACCCTCCGACCCGGCAAGGAAGAGATAGGACTTCATCCACTGTTCGTTTTTCTTTCTCGTGAAGAACACCCAGTCGACGCAGGCATAGGCCAGAGCTTTCACCAGGTAATAGGCCGCAAAGACGCCTGTGAAGATGCCAATAATCTGATATTGCTCGATGGTGAACGTCGTGGTTACATAGGTGCGGATGTAGAAGAAGTAGACCAGGGCGAAGAGGAGACAGGTCTGCAGAACCATGAAAATCTGGAAACGCAGCTCATTGCCTGTCTCCGTAATCTCCGACATGCGATTCTCCGAACCATAGAAGAGAGCCTTGGCCTGACGGGCCAAAAAGCGACGCGTACGCGAGAAGGTAAGGGCTGTGAGAATGAAACAGAAGAGCAGCAGCGACGTGATGAGGTTGTCGCCGGCAATGGTATAGGGTATAGGGTCGCCGGCCACGCCCTGGCGTCCTCCGCTGAGTTCCGGATGGAACCACGGTTGCTTGGAGAAGAACGACTCCTTATAGTACTGGGGCAGACTGAAATCCTTCAGGCTCACCCCCGGCTCCTGTCCGGGCAGGTGAAGCGTGTCGGGACGCTCGCTCCAGTGAATCTCCTTGGGCTTGATGTGCGCACGGATGGCAGAATCCTGTTGTGCGGGCGTAGCATTCTTAGGCAACCAGCGCAGCACCTCCCATGGCTGCAGCTCATGAGAGGTATGCGGGGTATGCTGGCTCTGAAGGCCCGCTTCGGCTATACTATCGGTCTGCTGAGGCATCAGAGTGAGAATGCTTTCCTTATTTCTTCGGTACGGTCGAGCTTCTCCCACGTGAAGAGCTCCACCTCAATGGTGCGCGTCTCGTGGTAGTGGCTGCGGAAGGTACGCGGCACCCACTCGTTCTTACGCCCCATATGGCCATAGGCCGCTGTGGGCAAATAGATGGGACAGCGCAGCTTCAGCGTACGTTCAATAGCCTTCGGACGGAGGTCGAACATGCGACTTATCATGGCAGCTATCTCGCTGTCGGTCTGCTTTACGTGACTTCTGCCATAGGTGTTTACATAGACGCTTACGGGCTCAGCCACGCCAATGGCATAGGCCAGCTGCACGAGTATCTCATCGCTCACGCCTGCCGCCACCATGTTCTTTGCGATATAGCGGGCCATATAGGCTGCCGAACGGTCCACCTTCGAGGGGTCCTTACCCGAGAAGGCACCGCCGCCGTGGGCTCCCTTACCGCCGTAGGTGTCGACGATAATCTTGCGGCCTGTCAGACCGGTGTCGCCGTGAGGACCACCGATAACGAACTTGCCCGTAGGATTGACGAGATATTTGATGTCGTCGCCGAAAAGCGACTGTACCTTTGGCCCTGCCTGGGCAATAACGCGCGGCATGAGCACATGCTCCACGTCGTCACGAATCTGTGCCAGCATGGCCTCGTCGTCATCACTGCCGTCAGCCTTCTTCACGAAGGGGTCGTGCTGTGTGCTCACCACGATGGTGTCGATACGCTGAGGGATGTTGTCGTCGCTGTATTCCACGGTGACCTGGCTCTTGGCGTCGGGGCGCAGATAGGTCATCACCTTGCCTTCCTTGCGGATGTCGGCAAGCGTTCGCACGATGAGATGCGAGAGGTCGAGGCTCACGGGCATGTAGTTCTCCGTTTCGTTGCAGGCATAGCCGAACATCATCCCCTGGTCGCCGGCTCCCTGGCTCTCAGCATCGATGCGGTTGACCCCACGTGCGATGTCGGCGCTCTGTTCGTGAATGGCCGTAAAGATGCCGCAGCTGTTGCCGTCAAACTGGTAGTCGGCCTTGGTGTAACCAATGTTGTTGATGGTGTTGCGCGCCACGGTCTGCAAGTCGATGTAGGCTTCTGAACTAACTTCACCCATAATGACCACCTGCCCTGTTGTGACAAAGGTCTCAATGGCACAGTGGGCATCACGATCGTAGGCAAGGAACTGGTCGAGGAGGGCATCGGAGATTTGGTCGGATACTTTGTCTGGATGACCCTCGGAAACAGACTCTGATGAAAAGAGATAAGACATAATAAAAATAAAATAAAACATGCGGGCCACTGTCCTGCGAGGCAGCTTCCCTTGTCTGTAATGTTGCTTTCTGAGGGTAGACCAAGGAGGCTTCGCAGCAACCTCCAGAATCTGGGTGCAAAGTTACTCATTTCCAATCGAAATGCAAAATTATTTCCATTCAAGTTCCGAAAGATTGTGTGCTTGCCATGCAGCCCTTTCATCTAAGATTTGTCTGACACAGCATGAATCGTGGCCCGGTCTCTGTCATGCCCCTCTTGCGTACTTTTATTGCAACATTTTGGAACAATAGTTGGCGACGAAAGCTTGGGACGTGCGCATCGGACACGCAGATATCGGAGTCCGAGAGTCCGAGGACTGCTTGACGGAAATGCAAGTAAGCAAAGGGCGCCTGAAGACCCATTACTTCTATTATGCCTTTTAAGCCTCACCATCTGGCAGGACGCGCTAATCACTTCACAGAAGACCGTACAAACTTCTACAGACAAGGTTCTATCTTTGTGGTGATTTTTTTAGGTGGTTTAAGTTTTTTAGCGTAACTTTGCGGGAAAACAAGCAAGCTATGAAAAGAATTACACAGGAAAACTTCGAGACCGAGTATGCCGACAGCATAGAGTTGCGCGAGATGGACAAATTCATCTGCAAGGAGATGGGACGCCAGATTCACCGCTACATCAAGGCGATGTCGGGCTCACTGAAGAATATGGAGCTCTTCGAGGCTTCGCTCGGCAACCTCACCGTTCCTGAAAAGGAAGAGGCCATCGCACGCTATATCGACCGCAACCGCAAGGTGCTCAGCGGGCTCGACTTCCGCATCGTTGTAGCGCGGGCCATGGCCAACTACTGCGACACGTTCAGCTACTTCCAGCAGCTCGTGGCCGACGAACGGCGCATGGACTTCTATCTGGACCGGCTCAAGTCGAAGTACATCCGCTTTCATGAAGTCTTCGAAGACCACGGCAAGTATGGCATCCGCAGTCACGACGGTAAAGTGCTCATTCCGGCCGAGTACGATTTTCTGCGTACACCTTATATATATAAAGACGACCTTACAGCTATGCCCGTCATCGCAGAAAAGGACGGCAAGCTCGGGCTGGTGCTTCCCGACGGCCACAACACCGTCGTGGTGCCTTTCGTCTACGACAACATCGCACTGCGCGACGAGTACCCCTATTTCGAGGGAACCCGCGACGGAAAGACCGAGCTCATCGACAAGGCCTGAGCAGGCGTCACCTTACTAACAAATCCATGTCCCAGGCCCGTCGGAAGCGGCTGGAAACATGGCTACAGACCCTTGCGGTACCGTTTTTAGGGGGTATCGGAAGGGTGAGTTGTCGAGAATCAAGAAAAAAGTTAAGTATTTTTCTTGCCTAAGTCTTGACGTTATAAAAATATTTTTCTAAATTTGCAGCCGTTGTGAAAGCACTCTTCTCTGTCATGAATTACCTTCAAGCAGAGTTTTAAGACACGATGACTAACAGTCTCACGCTCTTTTTACGCATGAGGCCGGGGGCATTTGTTTTTTCCGGGAGGGCGGTTCCGCCCATCCAACCACGGAGACCTGTAGACTCGACGGGTGGCTTTCCACACATACGCTCTTTGATGTGGGCTCGGATATTGTGGCAATCCGACACCCCTTCCGTCCCCTTTCTCCAAGCTAGGAGGAAGGGGACTCTCGTTTCATAGGGACGTTGTGAATAGTCAGTCGTAGAGATGGAACATGCGTTCCATCATCTTCCATTTCTCGTTCGAGGTGTCACCCTCACGGCATTGTTGGAACTGCGCCACGTGGGCTTCCCACTCAGCCTGTCTGGGCAATGTGGCCAGACGGTTCATAGCCTCGTCCCAGTCAAGGTCGGCAGGCAGGTCGCAAATCATCACGAGGCGGTTGCCGAGAATGTAGATTTCCATCTCCAGTATGCCCACACTGCGGATGCCCTCCAGTATTTCTTTCCATATCTGGCTCTCGGAGTGTGCCTTGCGATAGGCCTCAATAAGCTGCGGGTCATCCTTGAGATCCATAGTCTGGACATAACGTTTCACGGGGAAGTCATAGTGTTTCTGTAGGATTCCTTCTGTCATAATCTTTAAAGTTATTTCGGTTGCTGAATGTCAAATAAGATGGGTAAAGAGGTCGTCGAAATGCTTGAAGCTTCGTTTTTCCAAAGGACGTCCGGCATCCATAATCCAATAGAGCGGTACGTTCCGGTACATGGAGGCCACCAGCGAGAAAGTGCTCGGCGGCCCAATAAGAGCATCCATACGCGAGAGCAGACAAAGGTCCTCGCCGGGATTACCTTCAGGGAAGCTGACGTGGTCGGTTCCGAGAGCCTGACGGTAAGCATTGCGGTCGAGACTGGGATCATTGCCGCAGATAAAGACGTGAACATCACTTCCAGGGTGCAAGTCAACGAACTGGCGGATGACGTGGATGTACTGTGAATCGCTGAAGAAGTAGCGTCCGTCCTGCCAGCGTGCATAGTCGCCCCGACGGATATGTACGCCCAACTTCACGCAACCACCGTAGGAGGCCACAAGTGCATCGGCCTTTCGACGGATATTATCGTGGAAACTGAAGAGGCGCACAATGTCACCTTTGTATTTCAGGAAGAGCGAAGGGAACTGCACATACCATCCCTCAACGACAACATTCTTATGGTCGGCCATGAAAGCTTCACCGGCAGTGGTATCGCCCCCAGGCTTGTTGAAGGAGACAACAGGCAGCAAGCCCGTTTTAGCTGCATACTTGGCAAAGACATAGACGAAGAAATTGTGCCAGCGTGTGTCGCAGATGTGGAAATAGGGATATTTGTAGGCGAAGCGCATGGACATCGAACTGCGGCCATGCTCCCGGGCCCAGGCGTAGACGTGGCCGTACTGAAGGATGTTGTTGCACATCCGGCCTTTGTCACGAACGAATATCATAGTAGATTGGCTTTAATGTTAAGCTTGTGCGGACTGACTCAGTCGAGGCCCTTCTCTTTCTTGATGACATCGAGGGGCCTAAGGTCCACGCGGCCGGTCTTGGCGTCGTAGCGAATGTTGAACTCCTCGTGCGAGCGTTTCCAGCGATTATGACTCCAGAGGTAGAGCGACGGGTCGCGGCGAATGGAAGCCTCCAGGCGGGTGAAGTAGATGTCGGTGAGCTGCCAGTCGGGATAGCTGGCAGCATGAGTGGTGATGAGCTGCATGTCGCACTCATAGTAGCCGCGCCTGATGCGACGTACATCGCCATAGACGACAGCCTGGTTCACCTTCTTGGCTATACGCTCGGCGCCGGTCAGCACCGGTGTGTCGTGGTTGAGGAACTTCAGCCAGTGGTGGATGTTGTTCCAGAAAGGCACTTGGTCGGCAATGTAACCGAGGACGATGGGGCGGTGCTCCTGACGGTAGCCGGCAATGCGACGGAGAGTCTCTGCCATAGGTATGCAGAGCGCATTGTGCTTCTCGCGCACCGTACGGAAGAGCCTGTCGAAGCGCGGATTCTCCAAAGGATGGTAGATTTCGCAGCACTGGCACTTTGAGATGGTCCATAGTGGGAGCGATGTTATCCATTCCCACTGCCCGTAATGGCCGAGATAGATGGCCACCGACTGGCCGGTCTCAAGAATCTTGTTGATTTCATCAACTCCTTTGAACTGCATCCGTTTGCGAAGCTGACTGTCGCTCATGGTCATGAGCTTGATGGTCTCCACAAAGTAATCGCACAACCAACGGTAAAAACCCTTTTCTATGCGCCGCCATTCCTTCGCATTGGCTTCAGGAAACGATGTGGAAATGTTGCGCCATATAACTTTGTGACGGTAGCGCACAACATGGCAGATGAGGAAGTAGAAGCAGTCCGACAGCACGTAGAGTACCCGCAAGGGCAACAGCGAGACAACGTACCAAAGGGCATAAGCGAGATAATATAGTAATTTCATTCTGAGTCTTATGTTTTTGCAAAAGTAGCAATTAAAGGTGATAACAACAAGTAAAAACGGTGCTTTTTCTTTGGCGTTCCCCTCGTTTGCACTACTTGTATGCTTCGCATGAAGGTAGGCGGCACTCGGGAGTGCCAAAGAAAAAGCGCGCTTTTTCTTTGGCGTTCCCCTCGTTTGCACTACTTGTATGCTTCGCATGAAGGTAGGCGGCACTCGGGAGTGCCAAAGAAAAAGCGCGCTTTTTCTTTGGCGTTCCCCTCGTTTGCACTACTTGTATGCTTCGCATGAAGGTAGGCGGCACTCGGGAGTGCCAAAGAAAAAGCGCGCTTTTTCTTTGGCGTTCCCCTCGTTTGCACTACTTGTATGCTTCGCATGAAGGTAGGCGGCACTCGGGAGTGCCAAAGAAAAAGC
>OMVH01000020.1 GCA_900314365.1 uncultured Prevotella sp.
GCAGGGCGCGGCCCTCGTGGCCGTCCGCAAGCAGCAAATGTAGAAGGTGCGGTCTGATTACTTGTTCGTCCTCAGGATGCGGACGGCCACACATTTTTCCACTTAATCATGTTACACACCATGAAAATAGCTGTCGCGTAAGATTGCGCTTGCGCGCGTAAGATTTTATGGCTGATCGCTTCAAATCAGTTTCTTCAAGCACGCTTTGGGCAGAAGAAGGATGCACTGATTATTTTATGCACCTGGAGGTGCAATTTTACGCGACAACGATTTTCGTCATGCTCAGACTTTGGCCTCGCAGGTTGAGCCTCAGAGCTCCATTGGGGAGCGTGAGCCTGTACATGATTATCCATAACGCATTTTTCACGCAGAAGTATGCGCGAAGTACGACAGTCCTCATCTATATTCACCAAACTTACAACATGATAATTATTTTAGCGAAAAAGTTTCATTACATCGGTTTATTTTCGTAAATTTGCAAACAGAGTAACAGTAAAACGGTTTCCAGAATGACAAAAGATTTCGACATGATAAGGCAGTTCTACGCTCGCCTTCCCCAAAGGGTAGCTGCCGCCCGACAGCTGCT
This sequence comes from uncultured Prevotella sp., assembly GCA_900314365.1. Taxonomy (GTDB): domain Bacteria; phylum Bacteroidota; class Bacteroidia; order Bacteroidales; family Bacteroidaceae; genus Prevotella. The sequence continues at coordinate 587 of OMVH01000020.1, forward strand.
TGGGCATCCCTTGACGTTGGCAGAAAAAATTCTCTATGCCCATCTCTACCATCCGGACATGGTGGAGAACTATCGGCGGGGCACAGACTATGCAGACTTTCGACCCGACCGCGTAGCCATGCAGGACGCTACCGCCCAAATGGCTCTCTTGCAGTTTATGAACTCCGGTGCCCAGAAGGTAGCCGTACCGGCCAGCGTGCACTGCGACCACCTTATAAGAGCCGATGTGGGAGCCCTCCCCGACCTCGCAGCGGCAAAGAGCGAAAACAGTGAGGTCTACGACTTTCTGCGGTCGGCATCGGCCAAATACGGCATCGGGTTCTGGCAACCGGGCGCAGGCATCATCCACCAGGTGGTGCTCGAGAACTATGCCTTCCCCGGGGGCATGATGGTGGGCACCGACTCCCACACTCCCAATGCCGGCGGACTGGGAATGATAGCCGTTGGCGTGGGCGGCGCCGATGCCGTGGACGTCCTCACTGGCCAACCCTGGGAACTGAGATTTCCCAAAATCATCGGTGTCAGACTGCATGGAAGACTCAGCGGATGGGCAGCGCCCAAGGATGTGATACTCCATCTGTTAGGCATCCTAGGAGTGAAGGGTGGCACCAACGCCATTATCGAATACACAGGCGACGGTCTGGAGTCGATATCGGCAACAGGACGAGCCACCATCTGCAACATGGGTGCAGAGCTCGGCGCCACTTGTTCGCTCTTTCCAAGCGATGAGGCCACTATGGCCTATCTCAATGCCACCGGTCGCAGCGACGTGGCAGCCCTGGCCCGACAAGCTGCTGACTGTCTGCGCGCCGACCCGGAGACAGAGGCGCAGCCTGAAACTTTCTACGACCGCGTCATCGACATTGACCTCAGCACACTGGAACCTCATCTCAACGGTCCCTTCACACCCGACGCAGCCACGCCCCTAAGCCTGATGAAAGCCAAAGCCGCTGCAGAGGGATACCCCCTGAAGGTGGAGGCCGTCCTCATAGGCTCGTGCACGAACTCAAGTTACGAGGACCTGAGCCATGCGGCCTCTGTAGCCCGACAAGCTTTCGAAAAGCACATTCCCGTGAAAGCCCAGCTCTTCGTATGTCCGGGTTCGGAACGCATCAGGCGAACGGCTGAGCGCGACGGACTCCTCGACGACTTCAGGCGCATCGGTGCGGTGGTGACGGCCAACGCCTGCGGCCCCTGCATAGGACAATGGAAACGCCACACAGACGACAACAACCCCAAGAACACCATCGTCACTTCCTTCAACCGCAACTTCCGCCGGCGCGCTGACGGCAATCCCAACACCTACGCCTTCATCGGCAGTCCCGAACTTGCCACCGCCTTGGCCTTGGCAGGGAAGCTCGACTTCAACCCCGGCACCGACCTGCTGACCGACGCCAACGGGCAACAAATGCTCCTTGACAGTCCTCACGGCAACGACTTTCCGCCCAAAGGCTTTGCCGAAGGCGACGACGGTTTCACACCGCCCTCCACTGCCCACGACAGCGAGGTGGTCATTCGTCCCGGCTCTGACCGTCTGCAACGCTTAGAGCCTTTCAGTCCCTGGGACGGACACGAGCTCACCGACATGGTGCTGCTCATTAAGACCCGTGGCAAATGCACCACCGACCACATCTCGATGGCAGGTCCCTGGCTACGCTTCCGTGGACATTTAGAGCACATATCCGACAATCTGCTCTTAGGAGCCGAAAACGCCTTCAGCGGCGAGACCGGTCGCGTGAAGGACTTGCTGAGCGGAGAAACTGTAACGCCTGCCGAAGCTGCCCGCGACTATAAGCGCCACGGATTGCAGTCGGTCATCGTAGCCGAGGACAACTACGGCGAAGGCTCCAGCCGCGAGCATGCCGCCATGGAACCGCGCTTCCTCGGTGTCAGGGTGGTGCTGGCCAAGAGCTTCGCACGTATCCACGAGACGAATCTGAAGAAGCAGGGCGTGCTGGCTCTCACATTTGCCGACAAGGCCGACTACGACAAGGTAAGAGAGGGCGACCGCATCAACATCGGCGGCATAGCCGGAATGGAACCGGGAAGCAGGCTCACAGTGACCCTGCACCACATCGACGGCACAGAAGAAACGCTGTCGGCACTGCACTCCTACAACGCCACACAGAAGGAATGGTTCGAGGCAGGATCGGCACTGAACGCAATGAAAAGGAAACAAAAAAGATAGACACTATGGCAAAGATAACGATGGGTCCGGGACAGAAGCTCCTGGTACCGGACCGTGTGACAATTCCCTTTATCGAAGGCGACGGCGTAGGGGCTGAGATAAGCCCTGTGATGAGACAAGTGACCGATGCTGCCGTCAATAAGGCTTACGATGGTCAACGAAAAATAGAATGGCTGGAGGTGCTGGCAGGAGGCAAAGCTCACGAAGCCACGGGACTGTGGCTTCCGGAAGCCACCGTCAAGGCCTTCAAGGACTACACCGTAGGCATCAAGGGACCGCTGATGACACCGGTAGGCGGAGGCATACGCAGCCTGAACGTCGCCCTCAGACAGTCGCTCGACCTCTATGTCTGCCAGAGGCCGGTGAGCTATTACCCCGGCATAGGCAGCCCTGTGAGGCACCCGGAACGCGTCGACATGGTGGTGTTCCGCGAGAACACCGAAGACATCTATGCGGGTATAGAGTGGGCAGCAGGCAGTGCTGAGGCCAAGCGCCTCTACGAGTTCCTCCACGAGGAGATGGGAGTGAACAAAGTGAGATTCCCCGAAACCTCCGGCTTCGGCATCAAGCCCATCTCGCGCGAAGGTTCCGAGCGGCTTGTCGACGCTGCCCTTGGCTATGCCGTCAGCCACAGGCGCCCCACCGTCACCCTGGTACACAAGGGCAACATCATGAAGTTCACCGAGGGAGCCTTCAAGCAGTGGGGCTACACTATTGCCGAAAGCAAATACCACGACGCACTGACCGACGGAACACTGACCGTCAACGACTGCATCTGCGACGCCTTCCTGCAAAACGCCCTTATACGTCCGCAGGACTACAGTGTCATCGCCACAACCAATCTCAACGGCGACTACATCTCCGACATGCTGGCCGCACAGGTGGGAGGCATTGGCATATCGCCGGGCGCCAACATCAACTACCAGACAGGTCACGCCATCTTCGAGGCCACTCACGGTGTGGCACCCGACATAGCAGGACAGGACAAGGTGAACCCCAGCAGCATCATCCTCTCAGCAGCCATGATGCTCGACTACATGGGGTGGAACGTTCCGGCAAAGCTCATCCAGGAGGCACTGCGACAACTCTTCGCCAGCCACTGCGCTACAGCCGACCTCACCCGGCTCATGGAAAATGGACTGACTGTGGGTACACGCGAATTTGGCAACCGACTAATAGAGGAGATAAGCAAGCTATGAGAAAGGAATATCTGATTTACAAACTGAGCGACGACGTGAAGGAATCCTGCAAGATTCCAAAGGAGGCATTCCAAAAATACGGTGTGAAGCGGGGACTGAGAAACGACGACGGTTCAGGCGTGCTCGTGGGACTGACCAACATCGGTAACGTGATGGGCTATGAGCGCGATGCCGACGGCCATCTTGTACCCTGTCCCGGCAAGCTCTATTACCGAGGCTACGAACTCGACGACCTCGTGTCGCCCATCCTCAAGGAGAAACGCTTCGGATTCGAGGAAATAGTCTATCTTCTGCTCTCGGGCAAACTGCCTGACAGGGAAGAGCTGGCAGCTTTTCGCGAACTACTCAACGACAACATGCCGCTCGACCACAGAACCATCGTCAACATCATCGACCTCGAAGGCAACAACATCATGAACATTCTGGCACGGTGCGTGTTGGAAATGTACACCCTCGACCCTAATCCCGACGACATCTCGCGCGACAACCTCATGCGACAGTCCATAGAGCTCATTGCCAAATTCCCTACCATCATCGCCTACGCTTACAACATCTACCGGCACTCTGTGCAGGGACGGAGCCTGCACATACGCCACCCAAGGGAGAACCTCTCGCTGGCAGAGAACTTCCTCTACATGATAAAATACGGCGACTATACTCCTCTCGACGCCCACATGCTCGACCTGCTGCTCATCATCCAGGCTGAGCACGGCGGCGGAAACAACTCCACCTTCACCGTGCGCGTCACTTCGTCGACACGCACCGACACCTACTCGAGCATCGCTGCCGGCATCGGCTCGCTGAAGGGCCCCTTGCACGGCGGCGCCAACATCAAGGTGGTGAACATGTTCCACCACCTGAAGGAACACATCAACGACTGGACCAGCATCGAGGAAATCGACTCCTACCTGAAGCGGATGCTCAACAAGGAGGCCTATGACAAGACGGGACTCATCTACGGTATCGGCCATGCCGTCTACACGATGAGCGACCCGCGGGCTGTGGAACTGAAGCGACTCGCCGGAGAACTGGCAAAGGAAAAAGGACGCAGCGACGAGTACAACTTCCTCAGGCTCATTGAACAGGAGGGCGTGAAGTGCGTCAGCGAATTCCGTAAGACCAGGAAACCCATCTGTGCCAATCTCGACTTCTACAGTGGATTTATCTACGAGATGATTGGACTGCCACAGGAAATCTACACACCCATCTTCGCAATGGCTCGCATTGCCGGATGGACTGCCCACCGCATAGAAGAACTCAACTTCGAAGGGCGACGCATCATTCGCCCTGCCTACACAAACATCCAGAATACAAAGAAATATGTACCCCTCGAAGACCGGTAGGTAACAGGAATACTCTGACCATCTCCTCCGAGCCGTGAGGTTCAAGAACCTTTGAGGATAGAGTTATGACTTCCGACAAGCGTTCCACGCAGAAGAACCAACGAGAGACACATTGCAGGAACGGCAAAGAAAAAGCAGAACTTTTTCTTTGCCGTTCCCCTCGTTTACTGTACCTTTGTATTCTGATTAGAAACAACCGGATGGAATCCGTCAAATTCGAAACGAAGTGAAATATATTCTCTATCCTCCCAAACATATAGATGCCGAAATCGATCTGCCCGCATCCAAAAGTATCAGCAACCGTGCGCTCATCATCAGTGCACTGGCAGGCGAGAAAGTGAATCTGCTCAACCCGTCGCCCTGTGACGATACGGCCGTGATAAGCCACGCCCTGCAGAAGCTTCCACCCGTCATCGACATCCATGGCGCCGGCACTGCCATGCGCTTCCTCACAGCCTACCTCAGCGTGACTCCGGGCGAGCACACACTCACCGGGAGCGAGCGCATGAAGCACAGACCCATAGGACCCTTGGTAGACGCGCTGCGCTACTTAGGCGCCGACATCAGTTATCTCGCAGAGGAAGGCTACCCGCCACTGCTCATAAAAGGTAAGAAGCTCGAAGGAGGCGACCTTGAGATAGCGGGCGACATCAGCTCACAGTACATCTCAGCACTGTTGCTCATCGCCCCCACCCTCTCCCGAGGCTTGAACCTAAGACTGCGCGGAGAGATTGTGTCGAGACCTTATATCGACCTAACAATGCACGTGATGCACGAGTTCGGCTCCAAGGCAGAATGGAGCGATGTCAGCACCATTCACGTTCCACACGACAGTTACCGCGGACTCAACTACCGCATAGAGGGCGACTGGAGCGCATCATCCTATTGGTATGAAGTGCTGGCACTGAGCAAGGACACGGAGTGGAAGCTTTCACTGCAAGGACTGCACGACGCATCGCGGCAAGGAGACTCCGTGGTGAGATACATCTTCTCCTTGTTAGGTGTGAAGACAGCCTTCTCCACGTTGCCTGAAAACGGCCGCACGACAGCACTGCTGACAAGGCACAGACGCTCGCTGCCCAGGCTCGACTACAATTTCATCAATTCGCCCGACGTGGCCCAGACATTGGTATGCACCTGTCTGGCTTGCGAGATTCCTTTCCACTTTACAGGCCTGGGCAGTCTGCGCATCAAGGAAACCGACCGTATCAGAGCACTAGAACGCGAGGCTGCCAAACTCGGCTACGTCATCTTTAGCAATGGCGGTAACGAACTCATGTGGGACGGTTCCCGCACAGAGCCCACGATGGAGCCTATTCTCACCTATGAGGACCATCGAATGGCCATGAGCTTCGCTCCAATGTGTCTGAAGTTCCCTGGACTGACCATCAGCGAACCAAGAGTAGTGGAAAAGTCGTATCCCTCATTCTGGGACGACCTCCGCAAAGCAGGCTTCCGCATTAACGAAGAAAGAGACTAACGCTTATGGCAGTAACAATCCTATTGCTCTCGCTCCTTATCCTCGGCGTCATCGTGGCTTTGGGCCATTTGTTTTTCAACCGGGGCGAAAGCGACGAGGTGATCAGAAGCGGGGAACCGTCATGCGCATCGTGTAGCGGTAGCGATGAGCGGTGCGAACAGGAATGCATGATGAAGGCAGCCACAGAGCCGACAGTGTACTACGATGACGAAGAGCTCGACAGATTCAAAGGGCGTGACTCCGACAGCTACACAGAGGCCGAAACGACAGAATTCAGAGAGGTGATGGAGACACTCGCCCCCGGAGAGGCCCAAGGGTGGAACCGAAGCCTGCTGCTCAGGGGCATCAACGTGCCTGACGCACTGAAGGATGAACTCATAATGCTCATCAATGACAATTAATCGGCACTTTCTCCGTTTTATAAGAATATCGCCGAGACGCAAAAGTTGGATATCCCAAATAGAAAGATAATCACCCTGGCCCTCGCCGCCCTACTGACATTCGTACTGGCGACGGGATGCAGCACGCAGAAGAACACTGCGTCGCACAGGCGGTGGCATGCCTTCACAGCTAACTACAACATCTACTACAATGGTACGCTGGCCTACATCGACGGCTCACTGGAAAAGGAGAACGGCAACAAGGACAACTTCACTGAAATGATACCGCTCTACACAGTGGGCAATAAGAACAGTCGGGAGTTGGGCAAGGGTAACTTTGACCGAGCCATTGAGAAATGTGAGAAAGCTATCCGACTGCACAGTATCAAGCGAAGGCCTGTGTGGGACAAGAAGCGCAGAAAGACGGAACGTGACATAGAGTGGCTCAACAGAAAGGAATACAATCCCTTCCTCTGGAAAGCATGGCTGCTCATGGGGCGATCACAATTCCATGAGGGTGACTTCGACGCGGCCGCTTCTACCTTCGCCTACATGAGCAGGCTCTATCAGACGCAGCCCGCCATCTACGGCAGAGCAAGAGCCTGGCTGGCAAAATGCTACATTGAACAAGGATGGCTCTACGACGCTGAGGACGTGATTCGCAACATGCAACGCGACTCCATTCACTGGCGGGCGCGCAAGGAGTGGGACTATACCATGGCCGACTACTACATCCACACGGGCGAATATGAGAAGGCTATTCCGTCGTTGAGAAAAGTTATTAAGCATGAGATGCGCCGCAAGCAGAAAGCACGCGAATGGTTTCTGCTGGGGCAACTCTACGAGGCAGTGGGCAATAAGCCGCTCGCCTATAAAGCCTATCGTCACGTCACAAGACTCAACCCGCCTTACGAGGTGGAGTTCAACGCGCGCATTGCAATGACCGAGGTGATGGCGTCGGGACAGGCCCGCAAAATGATTGGAAAGCTCAAGAGGATGGCCCGGTCAGACAATAATAAGGAATACCTCGACCAAGTCTACTATGCCATTGGCAACATCTACCTCACACAGAAAGACACCATCAGTGCTATACGTGCCTACGAGGAGGGCAACAGCAAGGCTACACGCAGCGGTATCGAAAAAGGAGTGCTGTTGCTGAAACTCGGTGACCTCTACTGGGCCAAGGAAAAGTTCAGCGATGCCCGTCGCTGCTACGGTGAAGCCATAGGGCTACTCGACAAGGAACGGCCAGACTATGAACAGCTCTCCAATCGCTCGAAAGTTCTCGACGAACTCGTGCCCTTCACAGAAGCCGTGCACCTGCAAGACTCACTGCAGACGCTTGCCAAGATGAGCGATAAGGACCGCAACGCAGCCATCGATCGTGTCATTGAGGCTCTTAAAAAGAAGGAGAAGGAGGAAGCACGAGCCAAAGCCGACCAGGAATCAGCAAACCAAGGAGGCAACACCGGTAACGACATGGACAACGGAATCAGCAACAGGTCGGCACGCACTACACAGAACTCGCAAAGTACACAAAAGACTACGTGGTACTTCTATAACACTATGGCGGTAAATCAAGGTAAGACCGAGTTTGAACGGCTGTGGGGCAAGAGGGCAAACGAGGATAACTGGCAACGTTCGAACAAGACTGTAGTGGCATCAGCACAGGATCAACAGGACAACACGGAAGAAGGGGCTGAAGAAACAGGAAGCAATAAGGAAGAAACAGCTTCCGACTCACTCGACCATAAAACCGACAGTGCCGTCAACGACCCGCATAAACGTGAATACTATCTCGCGCAAATTCCTTTCACGGAAGAGCAGCTGAAAGCCAGCAATGCCACCATCATGGATGGACTCTACCATGCAGGCGTCATCTTCAAGGATAAGCTGGACAATCTCAGCCTGAGCGAAAAGTGTCTGCAGCGCATCAACCTGCAATATCCCACTTACGAGCACATGGACGATGTGTTCTATCACCTATTCCTGCTCTACTCCCGACGCCACGAAACGGCACAAGCAGCGGCATTCCTTGACAGACTGAAAAAGGACTGGCCTAAGAGCCAATGGACCGCACTGCTCTCTGACCCAGCTTTTGCTGAGAATGCACGCTTCGGTGTACACATGGAGGACTCACTCTATGCAGCCACCTATGAAGCTTTCAAAGCGGACCGATATGATGAGGTAGCGGCCAACAGTGAGCTTTCAGCCCGACGATACCCACTGGGGGCCAACCGCGACAAATTCCTCTTCATCGGTGCACTGGGCAAACTCAACGCCGGTAACGCTGACGGCTGCCTTGACGACTTGAAACAGGTGGTGGAGAAATATCCTCAAAGTAGTGTCAGCGAGATGGCTGGTATGATCATCAATGGGGTCAGCAAGGGGCGCAGACTCCGTGGCGGAAAGTTTGACGTCGGAGACGTATGGAGCCGCCGCAGTGTGGTACTAAACGACAGCGATTCCATCCAGGCTAGAACGTTCTCAACTGAGCGAAACACGAACTTTGTATTCATGCTCGTCTACAGTCCGGACTCTATTAATGAAAATCAGTTGCTCTTCCGTTTGGCAAAATACAACTTCACAAGCTATCTTGTGAGGAACTTTGACCTAACAATAGAGGATGCCGACGGACTCCACCGACTGAAGATAAGTGGTTTCCGCAACTATGACGAGGCGTTGCAATATGCACGTGCCGCTCTTGCTCAACAACAGATTAAGAAGCTAGTAGGAAAAGCTCGCTCTGTGATTATCAGCGAGACCAATCTGCCTCTGCTTGGCCAGCAATTCAGTTACGACGACTATGACAAGTTCTACGCCCGCCACTTCGCTCCTCTGAAGATAAGCTCAGACCTGCTACTTGACGAGCCCGAAGAAATTACAACCGTAAGACCTGACAACGACAAAGAGCCTGCGCGTCCTGACCTCATCGACAATGGAATCTTCATAGATGACAGTACGCCAGCCTCCCAACAAGGGGGTGGAACGACCGTAGTGACCGACGACGCTCAAGACAAGAAGACTTCGGGGACCATACAGGGTGGGCTGACAATTCCTACAGAACAGTCAGACAAAGGCACATCCGTCAAGCAGCAGGGGACAATTATCCCCGACACGCCTAAGGCAACGGTCAAACAACAGGGAACCATTATTCCCGACACACCAAAGTCAACGGTCAAGCAGCAGGGAACCATTATTTCCGACACGCCAAAGTCAACGCCCAAGCAGCAGGGGACTATCATCCCAGACACACCGGAGTCAACGCCCAAGCAGCAAGGAACTATCATCCCTGACACACCGGAGTCGGCACCTAAGAAGCAGGAAGATCGGACTTCTGTAATCATTCAGAAAGAAACTTCTCCTGACAAACAAACACCGGTGAAACAACCCGTGAAGAGTCAGCCCCAAAAGGTGGAACAGACAAAACAACCGGTCAAACAGGAGCAAAAGGCTCAAGAGCAGAAGAAGCAAGAAACAAAGAAGCAGCAGAACGATGACGGGATATATTTCGATGACAGCGATATTCCCTCTACACCAAAGAACGACAACAAGAAAGACAAGAAAAAGGAGCTCGAACCAGACATTGACCTCGAGGATGAATACTACGACCTCGACGGCTTCTAAGTCTTGAAACGGTCTCCACAATAATGACACGATATGAGCAACGGATTACTTTTGTGGGTAGATGATGAGATAGAGCTCATGAAGGCCTACATCATCTTCCTCAATAAGAAAGGATACGAAGTAGTGACCGTCAGCAACGGCCCCGATGCCATAGAGCAATGCCGGCAACGCACATTTGACCTCGTGCTACTCGACGAGATGATGCCGGGCCTCACGGGACTTGAGACACTACAGAAAATCAAGGAAATCTCTCCTGCTACTCCCGTCGTTATGGTAACGAAGAGCGAGGAAGAGAACATCATGGACCAGGCTATTGGCTCCAAGATTGCCGATTACCTTATAAAGCCGGTCAATCCCAGTCAAATACTTCTTACGCTGAAGAAATGCATCCATCGCAAGGAGATAGAAACGGAAATAACGCAAAGCGGCTATCAGCAGAGTTTCCAGCAGATAGCCATGCAGATTAACTCTTGCTCTACGCTCGACCAATGGATGGAGGTCTATCGACGGCTCGTCCATTGGGAGCTTGAATTGAGCAGCACCGACAGCAACATGACCGAACTGCTGAAAATGCAGAAGGAAGATGCCAACAACGGATTTGCAAAATTCATAAAGAAGAACTATCTCGACTGGGTAGCTCCTGGACAAACAGAACGTCCGCTGATGAGCCCTGACGTTTTCAAGAGACGCATTTTTCCACTGCTCGACTCCGGCGCAAAAGTGTTCCTTATCGTGATTGACAATTTCCGATACGACCAGTGGCGGATGTTGGCAGGCGAGATAGGCGATCTTTTTGACATAGAGGAAGACATGTACACCAGCATACTACCTACTGCCACGCAGTATGCCCGCAACGCACTCTTCAGTGGTCTCATGCCAAACAAAATAGCAGAAATGTTTCCTAACCTTTGGGTCGATGAGGACGAAGAGGAAGGAAAGAATCTTAACGAAGGGCCGCTCATACAGACACAAATAGCCCGCTACCGTCGTCACGACACATTCAGCTACCACAAAGTGAACGACTCAACGGGAGCAGAGAAGTTCTTCGAACATTACAATGAGTTGGGACATAACGACCTCAACGTGCTCGTCATCAACTTCATTGATATGCTCTCTCATGCACGCACCGAATCGAAGATGGTTCGCGAACTTGCCAACAATGAGTCGGCCTATCGCAGCATCACACTCAGTTGGATGCGCCACTCGGTCATGGGCGACCTTTTCAGACGACTGGCCCAGTCTGACTACAAGGTGGTCATAACCACGGATCATGGCAGCATTCGTGCTTCGAAGCCGGTAAGGATAATCGGAGATAGAAATACGAACACAAATCTTCGCTACAAGTTAGGCAAGAATCTCAACTACAACCCAAAGGAAGTATTTGCCATACGCGAACCCAAGAAGGCACAACTGCCTTCACCCAACCTGAGCACAAGCTATGTCTTTGCCACTGGAGCTGACTTCTTCGCCTATCCGAACAACTACAATTATTATGTCAGCTACTACAAGGACACTTTCCAGCATGGCGGTATCTCTATGGAGGAGATGCTCATACCGCTCATCACGCTGACACCCAGAAAGAAATAGTATAAGCCCAGGCCCGCACGATACCCGTAGCCCTTACTTATTGATACGACAGGACTACAACAGGTCACCGCTGCAACGGACATAAAAAAGCAAGCAAAAGAAATTATGGAAATAACTATTCAATCACTGGCCGACATCCGACAGGGTGCACGCCAATTCATCGAGAACATGGGGTCAGCCAAGGTATTTGCCTTCTATGGCAAAATGGGCGCCGGCAAGACCACTTTCATCAAAGCTGTTTGTGAAGAGCTCGGAGTCAACGATGTAATCACATCGCCTACCTTTGCCATCGTCAACGAGTACACAAGGGAACCATCGGGAGAAAGCATCTTCCACTTTGACTTCTACCGGATAAAAAAGATAGAGGAAGTCTACGACATGGGTTATGAGGATTATTTCGACAGCGGCTCTCTCTGTTTCCTGGAATGGCCGGAACTAATAGAAGACTTACTACCCGAGGATGCCGTAAAGGTGATTATAACCGAAAACAGCAATGGCTCCCGCACAATAAGCTTCTGACAATCACATAATAGAATCTTAAAAAGAACCGCCACACCCTACCCTTTCATACAGAGCCTCTCGAGAAAATCAAGACCCGGCATTGGAAGAGAAGTAAGGTATGGCGGTTTCGTTTACAGCAGCTCCAAGCAGAGATCCGGAAAATGAATCAAAAGCCGGAGCACCAGAATTTAGAGCAGAGCCTGGAACTTCTTGTCGAGCACTTCTTTGGGAGCTGCACCGACAAACTTGTCTACAAGCTTTCCACCTTTGAAGAAAAGAATAGTGGGAATGCTGCGCACGCCAAATTCGGCTGTAATCTCGTCGTTTTCCTCGACATCACACTTTCCGACTACAATTTTTCCATCGTAGTCCTTGGCAAGCTCAGAGATGACAGGACCTACCATTCGGCAGGGGCCACACCAAGTTGCCCAAAGATCCATAACAAAGGGCAACTGCCCGTTCTTATAAGTTTCAAAGTTTGCTGAAGTGATTGTAACTTCCATATGATATTCTCCTTTTCAGTATAATTACTGATGCAAAGGTACACAAAATATATTGAATGTAGCTATAGAGTCGCTGTTTTTTCAGAACGATGTCTTTAGCCTTTTAGCAAGTAATCATTATGTAGGGAATGGTTACCTCCCATTAGTTGAGGCTGAACGGCTCTTTCTATAATAACAGAAAAAAGGCCGACTCGAAAGCCGGCCCTTATTCTAACTCAGTATTTGTGATAAAAGTCACAAGACTAACCTTGCTGCTTGCTGATGACACCTCTAGTTGCAGTTTTGAGGAACGAAACGATGTTGCGCACCTCCGGGCCGTCAGGCACCTGATCTTCTATCTGAAGCACAGAATCGAAGAGGCTGTTCTGTCCATGGAACACAAGTCGATAAGCATTTGCAACATGCTTCTGCACCCTCTCGTCAATCTTCCAGGCAGTCATCATCGTCTTATTCGGTCCTCCATATTCAATGGGATTCCCTCCGGCAATGATGTAGGGCGGAACATCTTTAGAGAATCGTGTTCCAGCCTGCAACATAGCAAGATCACCCACTCTGGTACCGGCATTTTCTATGACCGAGGAAGAGAAAATGACGCCCGTGCCAATCTGGCAGTCACCGGCAATCTTCGTACCATAGCCGAAGACGTTAAAGTCGCCAATCTTTGTATCATGGCTGACATGCACGCCTTCCATGAGCATATTGTTGTTGCCGATTACCGTCTGCCCACCCTCGTGCGTACCACGATTGATGATAACGTTCTCGCGGATGACATTATTATCACCGACAACCACCTCACTTCGCTCACCGCGAAACGCGAAGTCCTGCGGCAATGCCCCAATGACCGAGCCTTGATGCACCTTATTGTTCTTGCCCAATTTTGTACCATTGAGAATGCTGACGAAGGGGAAGATGACACAGTTGTCTCCTATCTCCACATAGTCCTCGATGTACACGAATGGGAATATCTTGATATTGTCGCCGAGCTTCGCCTTAGGCGATACCACAGCTTTGTCACTGATGTTATTCATAATTCACCATTAAAATCATCATTCAACATACTACTTTGCTCCCCCACCGAGAGCATAGTAGAGGTTCACGACAGCCTGCATCTTATAGAAGTCGTCCTGCACCTTGTTCAACTGCGAGTTGAGCAGATTGCTTTGGGCAGTGATAACCTCAAGATAGGTAGATCCGGCACTTGCCATCAAGGCCTTCGTATCCTCGACATTCTGTTTCAGCACCGTTATCCGGCTTGCTTCCAGCTTACTTTTCTCTTCAGAGGCATTGTAGAGCACAAGAGCGTTGCTCACCTCGCTGCCAGCTGTAAGCACGCTGTTTTGCCACGTATTGAAAGCTTGCTGATACTGATCCTTGGCCACCCGCAAGCCTGCCACAAGCTGTCCCTTAGCAAAGATGGGCTGAGTGAGCGAGGCCACTGCCGACCACAGCATCTTTCCGGGATTGGTAATGCCCAAGCCGCCACTGTTAGTGAAAGCCCCTGTTCCGCTGATGGTCAACGAAGGATAGAAGCGAGCCCTGGCAGCCTCCACGTTGTAGAAGCACGATGCAAGTGCCATCTCATAAGCATGGACATCAGCACGATTGTTGAGCAGCTGTATATTCACTCCCGTTGAGAACTTTGTCGGCAGGCTCTGATTGTCAAGGTCTCCACGTGGGATGGCCTGAGCTTGTTCGCCCAAGAGCAGGCTGAGGCTGTTCTCCGTCTCACGCACCTGGCGCTTCAGATCCTCCTTCTGCGTCTTCACACTGAGATAGTTGGCCTCAGCACTCTGCACAGCCGTAGAGCGTACACCAGCAACGCTCTGGTGCTGCACCTTCATGATTTCCCAAGTATCCTTGGTGAGCTTCTCCATGTCGTCAACAATCTGCAACTGCTTATCGAGCATGAGCAGAGTATAGTACATATTAGCCACATTTGCGACAAGCTTCGTCTGCACAGCCACTTGATAGTCCTTCGACTGGAGCAATGCCATGGCAGTCGACCGCTTGGCAGCCGTGAGGTTGCCGAAGAGGTTCGCGTCCCAGCTGGCATTGACAGGCAGCGAATAGGTCTTTGTTGCCTTGTTGTAGTCCCACGAGGAGATGGTTCCCTGCGGCGTAAACGATAGCGAAGGCAGGAAAGCCAGCTTGGCAGCCTTGAGCTGAGCCTCGGCGATGTCGACATTCAATGCGGCATTGAGCAGGTTGGGATTATTGGTGAGCGCCTTCCCGATGAGTGTCTGGAGTTGCGGGTCAGTGAAAACCGAGCGCCAGGGAATATTGGCAAAGCTCGTCGTATCGGTCACAGCAAGCGTGTCGCTGTTGCTGACGGCATCGCGTACCAACCCCGTCGTGTTCACCTGCGGCCGCTCATACTTTCCATAAAGGCTCTTGCAGCCTGTAAGGGCTACGACTGCAAGGCCTGTAAGAATGAAACGATATATCTTCATTGTTGCTTGAACTTCATTGTTACTGATTATATGCGTCGGTATAGGTCTCCTGTTTGTCGGCATGAGCGTACTGCTCCAACTCAGCAGTAACTTCCTCGTTCTCCTCATCTTCGAATACCATGGGCTTAATCTTCTCTTGCAGCCACTGGAAGATGCAGAACAGAGCAGGCACCACAAATATCTGGACAAGCGTACCGATAAGCATACCGCCGACGGCAGCAGCACCTAAGGTCTGGTTACCATTCTTGCCCACACCGGAGGCGAACATCAGAGGCAGCAGACCGATGACCATAGCGAGCGACGTCATCAAGATAGGACGCAGACGGGCAGCAGCACCGAGGATAGCAGAGTACTTGATGGCCATACCGGTCTCACGGCGCTCAAGAGCGAACTGCACAATAAGGATGGCGTTCTTGGAGAGCAGACCAATCAACATGATAAGCGAAATCTGCATGTAAATGTCATTACTGTGGCCGAAGATGTTGGTGAACGCGAAGGCACCAGCCAGACCAAACGGCACTGACAGCAACACCGACAGAGGCAGGATGTAACTCTCGTACTGGGCGCTCAGAATGAGGTAGACGAACACAAGACAGAGCACGAAGATGAGTGCGGTCGAATTGCTCGACTCAGCCTCCGAACGGCTCAGACCGGAGTACTCGTAGCCGTAGCCGTTGGGCAGATTGTCCTTAGCCACTTCTTCTATGGCCTTCATCACCTGACCGGAGGAATAGCCTGTGTTGGCATTCACACTCACGTTGATGGCAGTGAAGAGGTTGAAGCGGTTGATGTTCGAAGGACCGTAGACTTTACGCAGCTTCACGAACTCGCTCACCGGCGACATCTCACCCGTAGAGGTACGCACGTAGATGCGCGTGAGTCCCTCGGGAGTCATACGGCTGGCCACATCACCTTGTATCATCACACGGAAGAGCTTTCCGTAGGCATTGAAGTTGGAGGCATAGAGTCCGCCATAGTAACCCTGCATTACTGCAAGCACCACCTTTGGCGAGATACCGGCCTGCTTGGTCTTGGCCACATCTACATCCACCATGTACTGAGGATAGTTCGGGTTGTAAGATGTCATAGCCTGCTGCACCTCCGGACGCTTGTTGAGCTCGGCAAGGAAGCTCTTCGTGACGTTGAAGAACTTGTTCAGATCGCCACCGGTCTTATCCTGCATGGTCATCGTGACACCGTTCTGAACGGAGAATCCAGGAATCATAGGCGGACCGAAGGCCAGAATCTGAGCATCCTTGATGCTTGCGGTCTGCTTGTAAATCATTCCGAGCACAGAGTTCTGCTCATAGGGATTCACCAGTAGGGCCATGGGGTCCTTATCAGCGAAGGCACGCTTTATGCGCGCGGTGATACCTCCAGAGCGCTCTTCGAAAGGTTTGAGCTTGATGATGAAGGTTGCCTGGTCGGAGCCCTGTCCGGCAATAAAGTTATAACCGATGATGGCGTTGCGGTGCATGATAGCCGGATTGTTGGCCAGCATCTTGTCCACCTCGCTCACAATCTGCTTGGTGCGTTCCTGCGAAGTACCAGGGTTGGCCGAGATGGTCAGGAAGATGGTACCGGTATCCTCGTCAGGCACAAGACCTGTCTTGGTGCGGCCCATGAAGATAACCAGGGCAATGATTCCCACCACAACAATGGCTGCCGTAACGATACGGTGACCGATGATATTCTCTACACCTTTCTTATATTTAGTAACGGTCTTGTCGAACACACGGTTGAAGCCTGCATGGAAGCGGGCTATGAAAGTGCGGTTGCTCTCGTCCTCTTCCTCCTTGTGCGGTTTGAGGAAGATGGCACACAGAGCGGGCGAAAGCGTCAGTGCGTTGACAGCGGAGATAACGATACTCACGGCCATGGTCACACCGAACTCGCGGTAGAACGTACCACTTGTACCACCCATGAACGACACCGGCACGAACACGGCGGCCATAACGAGGGTGATGGAGATGATGGCTCCCGAAATCTCGTTCATGGCATCAATAGCTGCCGTCAGTGAACTCTTGTAGCCTTGATCGAGCTTGGCATGGACTGCCTCGACCACCACAATGGCATCGTCCACCACAATGGCAATGGCCAAAAGCAAAGCCGAGAGTGTCAGCAGGTTGATGGTGAATCCGAATATCCATAGGAAGAAGAACGTACCTATCAAGGCCACCGGCACAGCAATCATAGGAATGAGCGTGGAGCGGAAGTCCTGCAGGAAGATGTACACCACGATGAACACAAGAATCAGCGTGATGAAGAGCGTCATGAGCACTTCGGAGATGGAGGCGAAGAGGAAGTCGGTCACGTCGTACATGATGACTACCTTCATGCCCGGCGGCATACTCTTCTGTGCACTTTCAAGAGCGGTCTTCACGTCGGTGGCTATCTGCGTAGCGTTGGAGCCTGCAATCTGCTGCACCATACCCATACAGGCAGGAACACCGTCGTTGACAAGGTTCACACTGTACATCAGCGAACCAAGCTCTATCTTGGCCACATCCTTGAGCTTCAGTGTCTGACCGGTGGTCTTACTGGTCAGGATGATGTTGTCGTATTCAATAGGCGTTGAGAGACGCCCCTTGTAGCGTAAGGTATACTCATAAGCCACATTGGAGTTCTCGCCGAACTTACCCGGGGCAGCCTCGATATTCTGCTCAGCCAGCACGGCCGTAATATCGGAAGGCATCAGCCCATACTCCTTCATCTTATCGGGCTTGAGCCAGATACGCATGGAGTAGTTGGCCGAAGAGGGGCTGTTGACATCACCCACACCGTTGATACGCTTGATGAGCGGCACGATGTTGATGTTGTTGTAGTTGGTCACAAACTGACCATCGTAGCGTCCGTCGGAGGTAATGGCATACATGATGACGTTGGAGGTCTGGCGCTTCGTCACCGTCACACCCACCTGCGTAACCTCTGCAGGCAGCAGCGCCTGAGCCTGGGAGACTCGGTTCTGCACGTTCACGGCTGCCATGTCAGGGTCGGAGCCCTGCTTGAAGTACACGGTAATCATACACATACCGTCATTGGTGGTTTGGGAGGTCATGTAGGTCATGTTCTCCACACCGTTGATGCTCTCCTCCAAAGGCACGGCCACAGACTTCATCACCGTCTCGGCATCGGCACCGGTGTAGTTGGCCTGCACCATGATGGTAGGCGGAGCTATGTCCGGGTACTGCTCAATAGGCAGCGAAGCCAGACCGATGGCACCCAGCAGCACAAGCAGGATGGACACCACGGTGGAGAGTACCGGACGCTTGATAAAATTGGTAAATGTCATATTCTTCTTTTTGTTGAACGATGAATAATGAGTGTTTACACGCGGTGAGTGTTGATTGTTGCAACCTCAGCACTCAAGCCCGATACTCACATTATTTTCCCGACATGGCCTTTACAAAGCCTTTTGCCGACGACTGCTGTTCGCTAAGCTTCTGGGCCTCGGCTATCTTCTTGGCATACTGTTCCTCCGTGATAGGCTTAATGGCCTGACCGTCGGTGAGCTTGGTTATGCCTTTCGTAACGTAGCGGTCGCCTACATGCAGGCCGCCGGTGACGATATAGTGGGTTCCGTCGTTCTCGGGATTAACCTGTATTTCAGTGTATTTTACCTTATTGTTCTTGTCGACCAAATAGATGAAGTACTTATCCTGTACCTGCGAGGTGACTTCCTGTGGAATCACGATGGCACCGTTGTTGTCGCGCGGTACGACAATCTGCCCCACACCGCCGCTCTTGAGCAGTCGCTCGGGGTTGGTGAAATGAGCAATAACAGAATAGGCTCCTGTAGTGGCATCGATGACACCGCTCATCTTCACCACGCGTCCGGGATGTGAATAGATGGTGCCGTCGGCAAGCTGCAACTTCACAGGCGGGAAGTTCCGGATGATGGAAGCCACACTGCCCGATGTCTTGGAGAGGCTGAGCACGTCGGGCTCGCTCATGGAGAAGAAAGCCTCCACTGTCGACACGTCCGACACGGTTGTTAGAGGCTCTGCGCTCGATGCGCTCACCAGGGCTCCCACCTTGTAGGGAAGACTACCCACGACACCGGCGACAGGACTCGTCACGTTGCACCATGAGAGAGTTTCCTTGGCTGAGATAAGGGCTGCCTGAGCCTGAGCCACACTGGCCTTGGCTGTCTCGTAACTATTGAGCGAGGTGGAAAGCTCGAACTGACCGATAATCTTCTGCTGGAACAACTTCTTGTTGTTCTCATACGTCAGACGAGCCGTATTGGCCTGGGCGCGCGCCGTGTTAACAGCTGCCTGAGCCTGACGGACGGATGCACGGTAGGTCTCACTGTCGATGGTGAACAACAACTGCCCACGGGACACGCGCTGACCCTCATGCACCAGCACACGAGTGATGAAGCCCGAGACCTTTGGACGGACATCGACATCCTGAATACCCTTGATGGTTGCAGGGTAGACGGTGGTTAATGAGGCGTCTGAAGCCTCTACGGTCTTAACGGGGAACTCATTGTCGCCAAAGTTGGGCATCCCTCCGCCTCCGCACGACGAGAGGGCAAGCGTCACTCCCAAAAACCAAACACACGATTTAATCTTCATACCTAATCTATATTATTCTGTGATATATATTTACCTACCTTACTGCTTTTCGTCGCGAAAAACTCACACAACGATATAAGTTTTGCATTACGGCGGCAAAATTACTAAATAATATCGATACCGTCAATACGCAACAGTGGGCTCTTAACAATAATTATAGCGAAATAATAAAGATTGTAGTACAGCACTCAAAAATAGCCTCCGCAAGAAAAAAAAGACATCTCAAAAAAGCAATTTGAACATGATTTCAACGAGTATGCATAAATTGCTTATAGCAACTCATAAAATAACCGGATGGACTTCCCTACGGATAACAATAATGTGGCTTATAGTAAAGGAATGACAAAGCAAGGGGACCATTCAGCCTAAATAGCCAAAAAAGGAAATAGACAGTGGGGGGCATAGGCCTTCTTCTGCTGACCCAGTCGAAGTGCTCTTTCCTTTTTCGACATGACTTCCTCAGGACACTGGAAGGATGGTTTTTTAGCTATGAGAATGACAATACCTACCGCATTTCAGACCTTGAAACTTATAATTCCTTAAAAACGTCAACAGGCTATCTTGCTGTGAACTGCTGTCTCGAGATTCTCTCATTCCATACTTACGGACAGCCACAAGGACCGCACCCTGCGAGGACAAACATTGGATCGTCTTCGTTCCCACTTTCTGCCCAACCTTAAAGGGTCCTCTAACTGCAGAAAATCCATTGCACACTCGGTTGACTTTGGACCCCAAAAGCGTATCAAAAATCAAAGGTCGCGAGAAAGTTTGTAAATAAAAAAGAACGCGAAAGTGCCAAAATACGGGCATATTTTGAAA
>OMVH01000165.1 GCA_900314365.1 uncultured Prevotella sp.
GACGACCTTTGATTTTTGATACGCATTTTTGGACCGAAATCAAATCAGTGTGCAATGCAATTCCGGTACTGTGGATATCTTATGCGGGTATGGTTATATAAGCCCATCGACCCCCGGAACACACATAAAAAAAATGCAAGGCATCAAATTTTCATGGTCTTTTCTTTGAAAGTCTGCTTGAAAAACGTTATTTTTGCGTGACTTTACGACAGCTGCTGTCTCCATGTGAGGGCGCTCCTTGATTCAGCGGCTCAAAAGTTGGTTGGATGACGAGATTATCGGCTATTGTGTTCTGCCGCCGGGTAGCCTATGGATAGCGGGCCTAAGGAGCAGAATCGGAGATAAGCCGAGACAGCATAGAGTCTTATTTTTACCTACTTATTATATTAATAACCATAAACAAATCGACATGAACAAGAAAGTATATCCCTGGGTGGTAGTGGCCCTGTTATGGGGTGTGGCCCTGCTCAATTATATGGACCGTCAGATGCTCTCTACGATGCAGGAGGCCATGAAGGCCGACATCGTTGAGCTTTGCCGGGCCGAGGCCTTTGGCGCTCTGATGGCCGTATTCCTTTGGGTTTATGGTCTCGTGAGTCCCTTTGCGGGCATTATTGGCGACCGCGTGAGCCGTAAGTGGGTTGTTGTAGGCAGCCTTTTGGTATGGTCGGGGGTCACCTTCGTCATGGGATATGCCACATCCTTTGAGCAGCTCTACTGGTTGCGTGCCATTATGGGAGTGAGTGAGGCTCTTTATATACCCTCCGGACTGTCGCTTATTGCCGACTGGCATACCGGCAAGTCGCGTTCGCTGGCTGTAGGCATTCATATGACGGGTCTCTACACAGGTCAGGCCATAGGTGGCTTCGGCGCTATTGTGGCCTCTTCGTTTTCATGGCAGTCCACCTTCCATGCTTTCGGTGGCATCGGCATCGCTTATGCTCTGCTGTTAGTGGTCTGTCTGAAGGACAATCCCGAACAGCAGACCAAGGCTCACACCGTGACGGGGGCAGATGGCAAAGGCTTGCGCAATGCTTTCCGCGGCATGGGTGTGGTGCTCTCCACCTGGGCCTTCTGGGTGCTCCTCTTCTATTTTGCTGCACCGAGCCTGCCGGGGTGGGCCGTGCGCAACTGGCTTCCCACGCTCTTCTCCCAAAGCCTGTCCATACCCATGGAGAGTGCCGGTCCGCTGTCGACCATCACCATTGCCGCCTCGTCGTTTGCCGGTGTTATCCTTGGAGGCATCGTCTCCGACCGGTGGTCGCAGCACAATGTCAGAGGGCGGGTCTACACGAGCGCCATCGGACTGGCTCTAACCATTCCGGCGCTTGTTCTTATTGGACTCGGCCATAGTGTGGTAGCCGTTGTCGGAGCCGGACTCTGTTTCGGAGTGGGCTACGGTATGTTCGATGCCAACAATATGCCCATCCTCTGCCAGATAGTCTCCTCGAAGTATCGCGCCACTGCTTACGGCATCATGAACATGACCGGTGTCTTTGCCGGGGCTGCCGTGACGCAGGTGTTGGGCAAATGGAGTGACAGCGGCAACCTTGGGCTTGGTTTTGCGCTGCTCGGGTGCATAGTGACGTTGGCGCTCGTGACGCAGCTCTGCTTCCTGCGCCCTGAGCACGACACTTTGGATTAGACTCAACATATCAATTACATGACAATATGGAAAAAATCATTGGACTTATAGACGCGCCGTTCACGCCCATGCTGGCTAACGGTGACGTGAATCTCGAACCCATCGAAGCTTATGCGGCCATGCTTGCCAAGAATGGTCTCAAGGGCGTGTTCATCAACGGGTCGTCGGGCGAAGGCTACATGCTCACTACCGAAGAGCGCAAGCAATTGGCTGAGCGTTGGGTGGCAGTGGCCCCCGAGGGCTTTAAGGTCATCGTGCACGTGGGAAGCTGCTGTCTGCGTGACAGTGTGGCTCTGGCCCGTCATGCAGCCGGGATTGGAGCCTGGGGCATCGGGTCTATGGCACCTCCTTTCCCTCATATCGGACGCATTGAAGAGTTGGTGGAGTACTGTGAGACTATTGCAGCCGCTGCTCCTCAGTTGCCTTTCTACTATTATCATATCCCGGCTTTCAACGGAGCCTATCTTCCTATGGTGGACCTTCTGAAGGCTGTCGACGGACGCATTCCCAACTTTGCCGGTATCAAGTACACCTACGAAAGCCTGTATGAGTACAATCAGTGCCGACTTTATGGCAACGGCAAGTTCGACATGCTTCATGGACAGGACGAGACCATTCTGCCCTCGCTTGCTCAGGGAGGTGCCAAGGGCGGCATTGGCGGAACCACCAATTACAACGGGCGTGAACTCGTGGCTATCATCGACGCATGGAATCGCGGTGATATAGAGGCAGCGCGCGAGCATCAGAACTTCGCGCAGGCCGTCATCAACGTCATCTGCCATTATCGCGGCAACATTGTGGCCGGAAAGCGCATCATGAAGCTCATGGGCTTTGACCTCGGACCCAACAGGGTGCCCTTCAGAAATATGACCGATGACGAGGAGCAACGCATGAAGGCTGAGCTTGAGGCCATTGGATTCTTCGGGAAATGTAATCAGTTCTGATTCTCCGCATAGCCTCCGTCAGACTGTGACCGCTGAAGGGCGACTTTACGGTGGGCGGAAGGCTGTTTGCACTTTTATCTTCTGGATTATGGATAATATTAAAGAATTCGACCTTTGTTGCTCAGCCTACGGTGTGACGCGCGGGCTGCACTACAACGTAGTAATGCTGCCGTGGGGAGCCACAGAACCTCACAATCTGCATCTGCCCTACCTTACAGACTGCATTCTCTCCCACGACATAGCAGTGGATGCCGCTAGGGAGGCTTTCGCTCAATATGGTGTGCGCGCCATGGTGATGCCGCCGGTGACGATGGGAGCACAAAATCCAGGGCAGCGCGACCTCTGCTTCTGTGTCCATGCAAGGTATGAGACGCAGCGGGCCATTCTCCACGACATCGTGGACTCACTTTATCACCAGGGCTTCAGGAAGATGATTATCGTCAACGGTCATGGTGGCAACAGTTTCAAGAATATGCTTCGCGACTTGGCTGTCGACTATCCTGACTTCATACTCGGAGCGGGGGAGTGGTTCAAGATGGCCAGCCCGAAGGACTTCTTCGACAATCCGGGCGACCATGCCGACGAAGTTGAGACTTCGGTCATGATGTACTATCATCCCGACTTGGTGGACCTGAGCAAGGCCGGACCCGGGCATGGCCACGGCTACTCTATCGAAGCTCTGTCGGCCGGACGCATTTGGATACCACGCGACTGGAGTCTGGCTTCACCTGACGATACCGGTATCGGCGACCCCAGTCTGTCTTCGGCTGAGAAGGGAGAGCGCTTTGCGAAGGCTGTCGTTGAGGGATATGCCAAATTCCTCAGAGACTTTGCCGCAGTCAAGTCGGGCGAGGATCTTTTCTGATTAATGTCGGTACCCGAGTCGGGGACTGTTTTGTATTGCGCCAGGTCTGTCGTCCTGATTATCCGAAACTAAGTGGTGGCGGCAGGCCTGACAGCAGTTGTCGCAAGTCGTCCTTGTCCGCTGTGGCACGGACAGGGATGTTGGGTTTCATCTGTCGGTCTTTTGTCAATGGTCATGAATAGGGTTCCTTCGAGTCTGCTATTGCTCAAGTTAACATAGTGTTGCACAAAGAAGGGGAAATGAGCAATATTGGAGTCGGATTGTATGTTTTTGTTCTTAATTCTTTGGCTGAAAGACGAAAAGTTCGTATTTTTGCACGCTGTACAAGGCCTACACTTGAGCAAATTGTTGTGGTGAAGGTCGTGTTCTGAAGAGAAATCAACAGTATTATATTATAGTATTCTATGAAATTGAAAATTGTAGTGCTTGCCAAGCAAGTACCTGACACAAGAAACGTGGGCAAGGATGCCATGACGGCCGAAGGCACTGTCAACCGTGCAGCCCTGCCTGCCATCTTCAATCCCGAAGACTTGAATGCACTGGAGCAGGCTTTGCGCCTGAAGGAGCAAAATCCAGGCTCCACGGTAGGAGTGCTCACAATGGGTCCTCCCCGTGCCGGTGAGATTATCCGTCAGGGGCTCTATCGCGGAGCTGACACGGGCTGGCTGCTGACCGACCGCCTCTTTGCCGGGGCTGACACTCTGGCTACCTCTTATGCTCTTGCCACTGCCATCAAGAAAATCGGTGATGTGGATATCGTCATTGGCGGGCGGCAGGCCATCGATGGTGATACTGCACAGGTGGGCCCGCAGGTCGCACAGAAGCTGGGACTGAATCAGGTCACTTACGCTGAGGAGATACTCAAGCTTGAGGATGGAAAGGTGACCATCCGACGCCATATCGACGGAGGTGTGGAGACCGTAGTGGCTCCTCTGCCCGTAGTTATCACAGTGAATGGCAGCGCTGCTCCCTGTCGTCCTTGCAATGCAAAGCTTGTCATGAAGTATAAGTACGCCACTTGCCCTATGGAGCGCAAGGGAGATGAGCCTTGGACGAAGCTTTACGAGGAGCGTCCTTACCTGACACTCAACCAGTGGAGCGTGGCCGACGTCGACGGAGACCCGCAGCAGTGCGGACTTGCCGGTTCGCCGACAAAGGTGAAGGCCGTGCAGAACATCGTGTTCCAGGCTAAGGAGAGCAAGACACTCACCTCCAGCGACGCCGATGTCGAGGGACTGGTAAAGGAATTGTTGGATGAGAAAATTATTGGCTAAAGTAGAGTTATGAACAACGTTTTTGTATATTGCGAGATTGAAGGCACTACTGTAGCCGAAGTATCTCAGGAATTGTTGACCAAGGGCCGCAAATTAGCTGACAAGCTTGGAGTGCAGCTCAATGCTGTCGTGGCAGGCACAGGCATCAAGGGAAAAGTGGAGAGCCAAATACTACCCTACGGTGTCGATAAGCTTTTTGTCTTCGATGCAGAGGGCCTCTTCCCTTACACATCGGCGCCGCATACCGACATCCTTGTGAATCTCTTCAAGGAGGAGAAGCCTCAGGTGGCCCTCATGGGAGCTACCGTCATCGGTCGTGATCTCGGACCACGTGTGAGCTCTTCGCTTACGAGTGGACTTACTGCCGACTGCACGCAGCTTGAAATAGGCGACTACGACGACAAGAAGACCGGCAAGCACTACGACAATCTGCTTTACCAGATACGTCCGGCTTTCGGTGGCAACATCGTGGCTACGATTGTAAATCCTGACCACCGTCCACAGATGGCAACGGTGCGCTCAGGCGTAATGCAGCGCGAAATTCTTGATGCCGATTACAAGGGCGAGGTTGTCTATCCCGATGTGGCCAAGTATGTGCCCGAGGTGGATTATGTAGTGAAGGTCATCGACCGGCATGTGGAGGCAGCTAAGAACAACCTCAAGGCAGCTCCTATCGTGGTGGCCGGCGGCTACGGCATGGGCTCAAAGGAAGGCTTCGACATGCTCTTCCAGCTTGCCAAGGAACTGCACGGCGAGGTGGGTGCCAGTCGTGCTGCTGTTGATGCCGGATGGGTCGACCACGACCGTCAGGTGGGGCAAACGGGTGTCACCGTTCATCCTAAGGTATATATCGCATGTGGTATCTCTGGACAAATCCAGCACATAGCCGGTATGCAGGATGC
>OMVH01000166.1 GCA_900314365.1 uncultured Prevotella sp.
CAAGCAGATGAGCGAACCAACCGCGGAATTTCTGCCAAGGAGTGCGCCAACGATCCCATCTCTCTTCTGTGAGCACAAAACTTTTCGACTTGTCTAAGTCGAAGAGCCGGTCTAGCTCTTTCGTGGTACAGGAGTCAATGATAACGGCATTCTCTTCGTAGTCCCAACTGAGACTGCGGGCGTTGAGATTGGCACTGCCCACCGTACAGAACTGTCCATCTACCATGATTACCTTAGTGTGATGGAATCCAGGCTCATACATCCACACTGTTGCTCCTCGCTTCATCAACTTATGGGCATTGTAGAAGCCGCAGTCCGGCGTCAGTGGAATATCACTGTGCGTGGAAAGCATGATGTCTACCTTCACACCGCGTTGCAGAGCTTTTCTCAGCGCCTTCTTGATGCCATGATTAAGCGTGAAATAAGGATTAATGATTCGGATGCTGTCGCGCGCCGCATTGATGGCACCGACATAGAACTGCCGGATTATCTTATTCGACACATGTGGCTCACGGTTGATGATGCCCACCATCTTGTGTCCACGGGTAGCCGTGGTGTCGGGCTTCAGTCCGGTGAACCATCCACGGCTCTTATATCCTCTGAAGTATTTGGCCCCACTGACATTCTGACCGCTCACTTTGTTCCACATCTTGAGGAATATGGCCTGGAGCGTGTTGACAGCACTGCCCTCTATGCGGCAATGCATGTCGTGCCATGAGCCCACCTGCTTCGTTCCCTTGATGTAATAGTCGGCCACGTTCATGCCGCCGGTATAAGCAATCTCGCCATCGATGACGACTATCTTGCGATGATCGCGGGAGAAGACATGATTGATATACGGAAAGATAATGGGATCGAATTTGTAAATCTCCACTCCGCTCGCCCTAATAGAATCGAGATGATAACGCTTCAGCGGCCTGTTGTTCGACGAATTGCCGAAGGCATCGAAGATGGCTCTCACCTCAACCCCATGCTTAGCCTTGTCCATAAGAAGTTCGAAGAGGCAGCGGGCAATGGAGTCGTTGCGGAAATTGAAATATTCAAGATGGATGCTGCTGCGCGCTTGCCGGACGGCAGCAAAGAGGTCGTCAAACTTCGCCTGCCCATTTGTAAGCAAAGTGACGGAATTGTCATGGCTGAAGGTCACGCCGTCCTTACGCAGAAGACTGACCAATGTGCTGTCGGCCCTCTGCGCACTGCAAAGGGCACTCACCATGAGCATCAGGGATAAAAGGAGTCTCTTCAAATCGAAATCGAGTAGTTCTCGTAAAGCTAAATCATGCAGGAATAATGGTCGACGACACCGAGCAAATGGTTTTCCTTGTCAACCACAAGGACAGTGTGAATTTTGAACCTGTTCATGATATGCTGTATCTCTGTTACTTTTGTGTTGGGTAAGACCGTTTTCGGACAACGTGTCATGATGTCGCTCACGGTGTGGTCGAAGAAGGATGCCTGCCAGCGTTCCATTGCACGGCGTATGTCGCCGTCGGTGATGAGTCCGGCCACCTTGCCATCCTCCAACGAAACAGCAAGCCCAAGCTTCCCTTTACTCACATGAATGATGGCCTCACCAAGGTGCATGTCCTGTGGAATCACCGGCAGATCATCGGTACGCATCACGTCCTCAGCAGTTGTCAGCAGACGTTTACCGAGCTCGCCACCGGGATGGAACTGGGCAAAGTCCTTAGGCTTGAACTCTCTCACTTGCATTAAGGCTACAGCAAGGGCGTCGCCCATAGCCAGGGCCGCAGTGGTGCTGCTGGTTGGTGCCAGGTTAAGGGGACAGGCCTCCTTCTTCACCTTCACAGTGATATGTATGGTAGAGTATTTGGCAAGCAAGGATGCCGGATTTCCACTCATGGCGATGATGGGCACCTTCATATGGAGCACCATGGGCAAAAACCGGAGCAGCTCATCGGTCTGACCGCTGTTGCTCAGTGCAAGCACCACATCATCAGAAGTCATCACACCAAGGTCGCCGTGGTAGACATCAAGGGGATTGATGAAGAAAGCCGGTGTGCCAGTCGATGACAGCGTGGCTGCTATCTTTGCTCCCACGTTACCACTCTTGCCGACTCCCGTCACTATGACTTTGCCTTTACACTCATAAATCATGGCGACAGCCTTATCGAAACTGTCGTCCATCTGTGGAATCAACTCCAGCACGGCCTGTGCTTCATCGCGCAGACACTGAGCTCCCCATTCCCTTACATGAGAGAGCCGTTCTCTGATTTTGTCGTTCATCTTAGCGTTATGCAATATGAAGATAGGCCCAAGGCACCGGTATGCGATGTCAGGCGAGAATATTCTTGATTAGATCTTCCAGCCGTTCAAGCTGCAGCATATTGGGGCCGTCGCTGAGTGCTTGGTCGGGATTGGGATGCACTTCGAAGAAATAACCCGTAGCGCCAAAAGCCTTGGCAGCCAAAGCCATGGAAGGCACAAATCGGCGGTCACCCCCTGTAGAGCCATTAGCGGCTCCGGGACGTTGCACAGAGTGGGTACAGTCCATGATGACAGTGGGTACAATCTCCTTCATGTCGGGAATATTACGGAAGTCCACCACGAGATTGTTGTATCCGAAGCAGTTCCCGCGCTCCGTCAGCCATACTTCCTGTGCACCGGCATCAAGGGCTTTCTCTACGGGATAGCGCATATCGCGCCCACTAAGGAACTGTGCTTTCTTGATGTTTACAATGCGTCCTGTACGGGCAGCAGCCACGAGCAGGTCGGTCTGCCGACAAAGGAAAGCGGGAATCTGCAGCACATCGCAGACTTCGCCAGCCAGCTTTGCCTGCCAGCTCTCATGAATATCGGTGAGTACTCGCAGACCATATCGGTCACGAATATCAGCAAGCATCTGTAAGCCCTTGTCGATGCCGGGGCCACGGAAGGAGTGGATGGAAGTTCGGTTGGCTTTGTCGAAAGAAGCCTTGAAAATGATGTCAAGTCCTAAACGGGCATTGATACCCACAAGGGTCTCTGCGACCGTATTGAGCAAGCTCTGCGACTCAATGACGCAGGGACCTGCAATAAAAACTGGCTGCTTATTCACTGGATTCATCTCTGCAAAGTTAAGTAAAATCAGTATTGAAACAAAGTAATTAACAGATATTTACCATCACTGCTTGACCTCTTCCGTTATCGCGCGACAACTCCATGGGATAATGTCAAAAGAGTGTACGCTCAGAAAGGAACTTGTCAAGCGCACTGTTCATCTTCGTCTCACCAATCTTACGGATGTATGAGTATTTGTTGTAATCATTACCACCATAGCGTCTCATAGGAATCTCCACGCCGATGTCGGGTGGTGTGATGACAGCCGCCCGCCTGGCATTATGCCAAATGGAGATAGAGAGCGTACGATTAATGAGCGAATAGTAGTTCAAGGTCGGGTCTACCCCCTCTGGCATGAGCTTGCTTAAAAGTGACAGCACTTTGTTGTTGCGTAGCTGCATCTGCTCGGCCAACTGACTGCGCAGGTAGGTGCCTTCATAGTCGTGACCGCTCACGTTCACACCCACAAGCAAATCCTGCTTTGAGCGTCTCACCCTGTTGAGTGGATAAGGATTCGTGATACCACCGTCGATGAGAATGCGGCCGCCCTTCTTCACTGGCTTGAAGAATACGGGTTCAGAGATGGAAGCTCTGATGGCACCCCAAAGGCTACCCTTCGTGAAAGTCACCTCGCGTCCGCTCACCCAGTCTGTAGCGACAGCACAATAAGGGATAGGCAAATCCTCTATATTGCAGTCGGGAACAATCTTCTTCAGTTCTTCTATGATGCGAACGCCTTTGATGAAGTGGTTGTAGCTCAGCGAGAAATCGGTCAACTCCCTGACCTTCTTCCGGTCGATGCTTTCCATCCACCTCTTATAGTCGTCAAGATGACCGCTTGCAAAGATGCCACCGACAAGAGCTCCCATCGACGTTCCTGCCACTGACGTGATATTATAGCCGTGAGCCAGCAGAGAGTCAATGGCTCCAATATGAGCCAAGCCCCTGGCTCCCCCACAGGAGAGCACAAGGGCTACGTTCTTTCGTTCTTGCTTGAAGAGACCCAACATAAGTCACTACCGATGGGCAAGCTTCGTCCGTTACTTGGCGTATGCCACAGAACGAGTCTCGCGGATTACCGTAATCTTCACCTGTCCGGGGTAAGTCATCTCATTCTGAATCTTGGTGGCTATCTCTTCAGAAAGCTTTGTGCTCTCCTCATCGCTCATCTTGTCGGCACCGACAATAACACGGAGCTCACGTCCGGCCTGGATGGCATAGGTCTTGGTAACACCGGGATAGCTGAGAGCTATGGCCTCAAGATCCTTCAGTCGTTTGATATAAGCTTCAACAATCTCGCGACGGGCACCCGGACGGGCTCCACTGATGGCATCGCAGACCTGCACGATGGGAGCGAGCAAAGTGGTCATCTCCACCTCATCGTGGTGTGCAGCAATAGCATTGACAATGTCGGGCTTCTCCTTATATTTCTCTGCTATCTTTGCTCCATAGAGTGCATGCGGCAGTTCGGTCTCTTCATCGGGCACCTTACCGATATCGTGAAGGAGGCCTGCGCGCTTGGCTTTCTTCGGGTTCAGTCCCAGCTCTGCTGCCATGACAGCACAGAGGTTGGCTGTCTCGCGAGCGTGCTGTAACAGGTTCTGACCGTAGCTGGAACGATACTTCATCTTACCAACGATGCGCACAAGCTCGGGATGCAGACCATGAATACCAAGGTCGATGACGGTGCGCTTTCCGGTTTCGACGATTTCGTTGTCGAGTTGTTTTTTCACTTTACCCACAACTTCCTCAATGCGGGCGGGGTGGATGCGGCCATCAGCCACTAACTGGTGAAGAGCCAGTCTGCACACCTCACGGCGAATGGGGTCAAAAGCTGAGATGACAATGGCCTCTGGAGTATCGTCAACGACTATCTCTACACCGCAAGCAGCCTCCAAGGCACGGATGTTGCGCCCTTCGCGACCAATAATTCGTCCCTTTACCTCGTCATTGTCTATATGGAAGACACTCACGGAGTTCTCAATGGCAGTCTCTGTGGCCACACGCTGAATAGTCTGAATAACAATCTTTTTCGCTTGTTGGTTAGCATTAAGTTTAGCCTCGTCCATGATTTCGTTGACGTAGCTTGCAGCGTCGAGCTTTGCTTGGTCTTTCAGGCTTTCCACCAGGCGGGCCTTGGCTTCCTCAGCACTCAATCCTGAGAGTTCTTCCAGCTTCGACTGCTCTTGCTTCTGCATTTTCTCAAGTTCTGTCTGCTTCACTTGCAGAAGCTTCTTCTCGTTGTCAATGCGCTGTTGCTGCTGATCAACCTCCATCTTGCGACGGCCAATCTCTTCCTGTCGCTGGTTGAGACTTATCTCGCGCTGCTTGAGCCTGTTCTCGCTCTGCTGTATCTTCTGCGAGCGCAACTGCACTTCCTTTTCCAGTTCACTCTTCTTATTAATGAACTTCTCGCGAACCTCAAGTAGTTTTTTCTCCTTAACCACATCGGCAGCCTTTTCAGCATCGGCTACCATCTGATTATATTTGCCTGTTATCACATATCGGAACACAAAATATCCCGCCAATCCGCCCACAATGAGCGCGACTGCTATTGCTATGATTGTTAGAACCATTACTTATTAGTTATATAGTTAAATTTCTCTGTTCACCATGCATTATTCGGCATAGAGCGCGTGTTCCAGCCGACATGCTGCCTGAGAGAATAAAAGTGAACGGAGACTATTTGATGGCTTCCTCGATTTCAGAAGTCAACTTCTCCATCATCTTGGTATAAGGTTCGGTATCGTTGCGCCCTTTGTTTTTCTCATAAAGCAGGGCTATATCTATCATGGCCATATAGAGGATGTCTTTGTCAGCAGTACGTCCCTTATAGAAGGAAGCATAGGTGTTTATCTTATCGGTGATAAGCTTTGCAGCCCTCCGATAATATGCCTCCTCGTCACGCGGAACCGTAACGCCGAGCTCCGTGTCGTAGACATTGAGCTTAATTCTTATCGTATCCTTGCCAGTCATCGATCCTTACTTGTTCATTCACTCAGTAGCGTAATGCATTTGTTGACATCTCTGATGAGCCCGGCGATGCGGCTTTTGGCCTTCTCAACATCACCGTCGGTGACCTCAATCATGCGGGCTGTCTTCAATGCCTCATAGTCATTGTGAGCTTGAGTCAACTGCTTGTCTAACAGCTTGATGCGCTGATCACGCTCATCCACCATTGCATAGAGCTCAGCATTCTCCTTTTTCAGTTCCTGATACTGGAGAATCATCTGCCTCACCCTTGTGGTGAAAAGCGTTAAGGTTTTCTCATCGTCGCTCATAAAGACTCTTATTTCCTGCAAAATTACCTTAATAATTTGACAAAAACAAATAATCTACTCACTTTTTTCGTTGAAAGGGACCATAAAGCTACTTTATGGCATAAAAAGCATGCTTTCATGGGTAAAAGGAAGATTTAGCTTAGGATGACGAGGAGGGAGTACGCACTGCCATTGTTTTTATAAGAGCGTGACCATGCATCGTATCTTCTTTAACCCATATTGAAATACAGTTGCCTCTAAGATGGGGAAAGAACACAAACAGATGTCTTTCAAGTTACTTTGCATTTGGTCAAACATAAGTTAGCAAAATGGACAACAGTTAGCCAAATGGACAACAATTGTTTGAACTGTCAGTTGATACCATGTGAGTCTACAAAAACAGTACAAAGTTTGCTTCTACTGCTTGTTTATCAAAACCTCAGCAACTTGCAGGGCGCGGCTAGATAGGGTTAGGGGCCGTCCGCATCCTACGGGCAGACAATAGATTCTCTCACACTTTGGACATTCGCTGCTTGCGGACGGCCACAAGGGCCGCACCCTGCAAGTTGCTGTAGCTTGACTGAGTGGGCGAGAGAGTCATTATGTGAAGATAGGGTCTTCAAGTTCCGCAAACGCTTATGCTCTTTCTGAGTGGTAGCGTCTCGCTGATGGATACCTATTTTTGTCGGGGCAGGAGAGCTTCAAATGGGGAGAGTGTGCAATGGAAAACTTTGATTTTTGATACGGAAAAATGGGCGTTAAATAATGCTAACGCTAACCGAATCCTTTACAAATGAAAATCTCGAAATAGAGAAAATCCGAGTGCTTCGAGAGCCTTTTTTGAGTGCTTTTCGCTCGAGATCGGACCTCGAGGGCCTCGTCGA
>OMVH01000175.1 GCA_900314365.1 uncultured Prevotella sp.
AGTATTCTGCCTTTTAAACTTTCAGCTGGCAACATTATTACTGTAAACGTTTCGGGTCTCAATGTTGCAAGCAACGGGGAAAGAAACTTTCTCTATCTGCAATCTCTATATCAAAAGGCAAACAAGACTAACAGTCAAGTAAAGTATCCCGCAAACACAACTATTTATCTTACGATTCCACAGAATGCTACTTCTATCCAACTATCAGGTAAGAATGACTTCAACGGTGCAACTTTTATCATCACCAATACTAACCATGACCTATTTCTCTTTACTTTTCAACCAACATCGCCTCCCCTCACAGTCAACGTTACAAAGAAACAGATAGATTCCGGTGATTTCGCATCTATACCTGCCTTGGCTAAGGGCGATATCATGCTATTTATAAAAGATACAACGCCATGGACAGAACGCTACGGATATAACTATAAACAATACCGTGAGGACCTACTCTTACTGAAAAACGGGAAGGCAACCAACAGTACCATCTTCGCCTACAACACAAGTTCCAGCCAACCTGTCTGCTCTTATTTGAATTGCACTACGACCCCTGGAACAATGGAGAATATCTCCTTCGTAAGGAATGCTAACAGTACGAAGCAGACCTATCTTCTCAAGGCCAGCTACCAAAACAATCTCACGCTCGAGAACATCAATATCAGCACACCTAAGCAGGATAAGATCGTTTACGGCGACAATGCCATCTATCTGGAACACTGCGCTTTCACTACGATAAACCATCTCAACGTTGACGGAACCTATTCTACCTACAACCAATTCGGTTACGCCATTTATATGAACAACGTCTACCAGACCCATATCAGCAACATGACTGCCAAAGCCCAATGGGGCGTGTTCGGAACCACCAACGTGAACACCCTGATACTGAGCAACAGCGACATCAACCGGTTCGACATCCACTGTCTGGGCAAGGACATCCTTATGAAGAATAGCACTTTCCACAATGAGCTCAACACGCAGAACACCTACAATCAGTTCTCTTCCATGCAGGGTTACGTGCGCTTTGACTCATGTTCCTTCATCCAGTTCCGCCCCGTGCTGATAGAGACGTCGTACAACATCTATACGAAGTTCGACCTCACTCTGAACGACTGCTACTGGGACTTGCCCACAGACCACAACTGTCTCGTCGAGGTGTACGAAGTGGGCGACGTGAAGAAGAACCGCAAGGAACTGCGCTCGGTGGAGTATCCTAACATCACTATCAACAACTTGAGGATACAGAACCGCTGGCAGTCGAAACTATATTATATAGGTGTACAACATCAGGACGGATGGAAACGTCCTCGCACTTACCCCTCCACGCTGAAGGTGAACAACGTCGTTGCAGGAAGCTCCCTGCAACTCATTCCCTTCGGCTATTGATAGTCTTTAGGCACTAACGATGTGAAGAAATTAAGACAATTATTACAGCGTAATATAATATCATCCCCAAAACTTCGTTAATATATAAAAACATTGATTGACGAACTATGAGCTATCTACGCACTACCATAAGCGTTGCTGTCAAGGGATTCATGCCGCATGCCAACACTCTGACGACCGCGAAGAGCTTCATCCACTCACGAGTTGGGGACAATGGGCCGTCGGCAGTGGTAAATGCCAGCTGACTGGAATCCCCTGGGAGAAGCAGTTTAGCTGGCTCCAAAGACCAATGCGCAGAACAAGAATAATCAAAAAAAAATATCAGACGAGGCAACAACTTTAGCCGGATTTACTAATGCAAGACAAGACCGTTTCAATCATCTGCCCCATTTACAACGAAGAGAAGTATATCGGCAGATTCGTTCAATCCGTCATCGACCAAGACTACGATCAGAGTCTCATGGAGGTGCTTTTGATTGACGGCCGCAGCACTGACAATACCCGACAACTCATTCACGACATCATTGGGAAACATCCATTCATCAAGCTCATAGACAACCCCCGGCAGACAGTTCCCTTCGCTCTCAATGCGGGCATCCGCGAATCTCAAGGCGAGATTATCGTGCGTCTCGATGCCCACTGCCGATATCCGCGAAACTATATATCCCGTCTTGTAAGTGCGCTCGACGAGCTGCACGCTGACAATGTGGGAGGAGCCTTCCACACGGTTCCGGCTCACGACAACAACATCTGCACGGCCATAGCCCTCGCCTCTAGCAACCGTTTCGGTGTGGGCAACTCCGAACATAAGGTGGGAAGCCGAATGGTGAAGGAAGTAGACACCGTTCCCTTCGGCTGTTACCACAGGAGCATCTTCGACAAAGTCGGGCTCTTCGACGAGGAACTCATCCGCAATCAGGACGACGAGTTCAATGCCCGTGTCATCAATCACGGCGGGAAAATCTATCTCCTTCCCGACGTCGTCATCGACTATACAGCCCGCGACAGCATCCAGAAAATGTGCCGCATGTACTATCAGTATGGGCTCTTCAAGCCACTGGTCAACAAGAAGCTCGGCAAGCCAGCCACCCTGCGGCAGTTCGTCCCGGCACTGTTTTTGCTTGGGCTTCTGATAGGACTATTCATCTCGCTGCTGTGGCATCCCTTTCTGTGGGTCTACCTCAGTGTGCTGGCAGCCTACTTGTGTATCGGACTTGGCATAGGCATCTCATCCGCCATCAAATGTCATAAGCCTGCGCTAGTCCTCCTCATGCCCTTGACCTTCTTCTGCATCCACTGCAGCTACGGATGGGGCTATCTGAGAGGCATCTATAAAGTGATATTCAACAAGCCTTTTACGGCTAAAGTGAACCGATAAACGTTAAATATAACAATGAAAATACCCTTTTCACCGCCATATATTGACGATAACGTAATCAACGAAGTGGTAGGCTCTCTACGTTCAGGGTGGATTACCACAGGTCCCAAGGTAAAAGCACTGGAGAGTGAAGTCGAGAAGATCACGGGAGCTCGCCGCGCGCTTTGCGTGAACTCTTGGACTTCAGGAGCCACACTGGTGCTCCGCTGGCTGGGTTTGCAACCCGGTGACGAGGTCATCATGCCTGCTTACACCTATTGCGCCACGGCCTTTGCCACGATATGGGCTGGCGGGAAACCCGTGATGGTGGACTCAAGTCTCGACTTTGACATCTCGGTAGATGCGATACGCAAGGCCAT
Source organism: uncultured Prevotella sp. (assembly GCA_900314365.1). Taxonomy (GTDB): domain Bacteria; phylum Bacteroidota; class Bacteroidia; order Bacteroidales; family Bacteroidaceae; genus Prevotella. Next base: position 3,124 of record OMVH01000175.1, read on the forward strand.
CACGCCCCGCACCAAAGCAATCATTCCTGTCGATATAGCCGGCTTCCCCTGCGACTATGAGGCCATCATGAGCCTCGTCAATGAGCCTGAGATAAAGGCCATGTTCCAGCCCACATCCGACGTTCAGCGGAAGCTGGGCCGCATCCTGGTGCTCTCCGACTCAGCCCACTCCATCGGTGCCCACTATGGCAACCGCCGTTCTGGCTGCGAGACCGACATTGCCGTGTTCTCGTTCCATGCCGTCAAGAATGTCACCACAGCCGAGGGCGGAGCCATCTGCTTCAACATGCCCGAGCCCTTCGATAACGACGAACTCTACAAAGACGCCCGCCTCCGCACACTCAACTGCCAGACTAAAGACGCCTTCTCGAAGTCGCAGGCCGGCGGCTGGCGCTACGACATCGTGGGCAAAGGCATGAAAATCAATATGGCAGACATCAATGCCGCCATCGGACTGGCCCAAATCCGAGAGTACTCAAAGCTGCTGGGAGAGCGCAAGCGGGTGTTCAACACCTACACCGAAGCCTTCTCCCACTACGACTGGGCGCTGCTTCCGCCACAGCATGAGCATGGCCGCGAGACGTCTTATCACGTCTACGCCCTGCGCATCAAAGGAATCAGCGAGGCACAGCGCGACGCCATCATCAAGGAGATATCCAAGTCGGACGTTGCTGTCAACGTCCACTTCATCCCGATGCCCATGCTGACCTACTTCAAGCAACTGGGCTATAAGATAGAGGACTATCCGCAGGCTTATGAGAACTACGCTCACGAAATCTCTCTGCCCATCTATCCCCAGCTTGACGATGAGAAGGTGCAGTTCGTCATCAAGACTGTGGTGGAAGCCTACAACACCGTAATCAAACAATGACAAGAGCCTTCGACATCGTTCTCTCAGCCTTGGGACTGACTGTCCTCTCGCCGCTGTTTCTGCTCGTCTATCTGGCCATCAGACTGGAGAGCAAAGGGGGCGGTTTCTATGCCCAAGAGCGCATAGGGAAGGATGGGAAGCCCTTCAAGCTCTATAAGTTCCGGTCGATGCGCACGGTTTCTGACAGGGGCGGTCTGCTCACTGTAGGGCAGAAAGACCCCAGGGTCACCCGTATGGGATACTACCTGCGTAAGTCAAAGATCGACGAGTTGCCACAGCTGTGGAATGTGCTCAAGGGCGACATGAGCCTTGTGGGGCCGCGCCCCGAAGTGAGGAAATACGTGGCACTCTACACCCCAAGCCAGCGCAAGGTGCTCTCCGTGAGACCTGGCATCACCGACTGGGCCTCTATAGAATACGCCGATGAGGATACGATCCTCGGGCAGTCCAAGGACGTCGACAAGACCTACGTCGAGGAGATTATGCCGCGCAAGATACAGCTGAACATGAGATACATCGACCACCACACGGTGGGCGAGTACCTCAGGATTATCGCCAAGACTATACAGAAAATCTTTTAAGAGTCTGAATGTTGTCAGCATTTTTACAAAAACTCATCAACTGGTACTTCAACAAGAAGTCACTGCCCTTCTGGTGCATTCTGCTAGTTGACTGTCTGCTAGTGTTCTTGTCCTACATGATCGTGATATGGAGGATGAGAAGCGGCGTAGAGCTTTTGTCGATTTTCTATCCTGTTGTCTTCACCCTGCTGTTCTATCTCCTCTTCTATGCCATCGGCTTCAAGCTCTTCCACACCTACTCCGGCATACTTCGCTACTCCTCGTTCGTCGACTTGCAGAAGATAGGCCTCGCCATGCTCTTCGGCGGCGTCTGCGCCTTTCTGCTTCATTATATCATCCCCGGCCACTGGTTTTTCGTCGACATCAACGGCAATGAGATTATCTTTGCCACCCTTCTGGCCTCACTTCTGCTATGGGGAGAACGCATCTTTGTAAAGATTCTCTACGACGTCTCCCTAACGAGTATAAACTCTAAATATGCCCTCATCTACGGCAACGGCGACTCTGTTGCACTGGCAAAACAGATAAGAAACGAAAAGCCCACGAAGTTTATCGTGAAGGGCTTTCTGAGCGAAAACAAGAACGACACCAGCCGTCTGCTGATGGGTGAGAAGGTTTATCCCCTCGACGACCAGCTGCCTGAACTGATTGAGGAGAAGGGTATTGAAGCTGTGCTGATAGCTCCTTCGAAAGAGGACAGCTTCCGCAACAACGCCGCCCTGCAGAACACGCTTATCAATGCCGGCATCCATATTTACATCTCCGAGCACGCCAAGGAATGGGAAAGCACAGAGGACGAACGGCAGAAGCCACTCAAGGAAATCAGTATCGAGGACCTGCTACCGCGCGCCCCCATCAACATCGATCTGGCCAATGTCAAGAAGCAACTCCGCGGCAAGAACATCCTCATCACCGGCGCTGCCGGCAGTATTGGTAGCGAGATTGTGAAGCAGGTGGCCCAGTTCCGCCCCAAGATGCTCATTCTCATCGACCAGGCCGAGACGCCTCTCCATGACATGCGGCTGATGATGCGCGACCAGTTTCCCAACATCGTGGCTAAGACCATCCTCGTGAGCATCTGTCAGAAACACCGTATGGATCACATCTTCAAGACCTATCGTCCCGAATATGTCTTCCATGCAGGAGCCTACAAGCACGTGCCCATGCTGGAGGACAACCCCAGCGAGAGTATCTACAACAATGTCATCGGCACCAAGATTATCGCTGACCTGGCTCTGAAATACGGCAGCCGTAAGTTCGTCATGATTTCCACCGACAAGGCTGTCAATCCCACCAATGTGATGGGTTGCTCCAAGCGCATCTGCGAGATTTACGTGCAAAGCCTTGACAATGCCATCAAAAATGGGCAAATGGAGGGTGTCACCAAGTTCATTACGACACGGTTCGGCAATGTGCTCAACTCCAATGGCTCCGTCATTCCCCTCTTCGAGAAGCAGATTCGCCTTGGAGGCCCTGTCACGGTGACCCATCCCGACATCGTACGCTATTTCATGCTCATTCCCGAGGCCTGCAAGCTTGTTCTTGAGGCTGGCACCAAGGGTGAGGGCGGCGAGATTTTCGTCTTCAATATGGGAAGTCCAGTGAAGATTGCCGACTTGGCCAAGAAGATGATTCGACTGAGCGGCGCTAGAGATGTCGAAATCAAATACACCGGACTCAGGGCCGGCGAGAAACTCTACGAGGAGGTCCTGAGCAACAAGGAGACTACCCTGCCCTCCTTCAACGACAAAATAAGAATTGCCAAGGTCAAGAACTACGAATACGCTTCCGTCAACCGTGAAGTGATGAGGCTCTATAAGCTCAGTCTCGGCTTCGACGACATGGCTACCGTAGGGGAAATGAAGAAGATGGTGCCCGAATTTGTGAGCAACAACTCTGTTTACCAAAAACTCGATGTCTCACAATGAAACGTCTCTCAGACTTTATCATCTCCTTTCTCTGCCTGCTCTTCTTCTCTCCCCTCATGCTGGTTTGCGCCATAGCCATAAGAAGAGAAGACGGGCTGCCTGTCATTTTCAGGCAGGAGCGTATTGGCCTGCATGGGAAACCCTTCTTCATCTACAAATTCCGCAGCATGAAAAAGGGAGCCGAACAGGACAAGCCTCTGCTGCTTGAGTCGGGAAACGACCCTCGGCTCACCCATGTCGGCCGTTTCCTGCGTATTCATCATCTTGACGAACTGCCACAACTATGGAATGTGCTCAAGGGCGACATGGCTTTTGTAGGCTACAGGCCAGAGCGGCAATACTTCATCGACAAAATCATGGAGCAAGACCCTCGCTACAGCCGCCTGTTTGCCATCAGGCCTGGTGTGACCTCCTACGCCACGCTCTACAACGGCTACACCGACACCATGGAGAAGATGCTTAAGCGACTGGATCTTGACCTCTACTATCTGGAGCACCGCTCCTGGTGGCTCGACCTCAAGATTCTGGCAAAGACTTTCATCAATCTCCTAATAGGAAAGATCTTCTAACTCAAATTCATATTTGCTTTACGACAACGCCCGACAACCTAAAAGTGGTTGCCGGGCGTTGTCGTTTACACTGCTTTAGAACCTTCGGAAGTTGAGCCTCAATGTCCTTGAGCGCAGAACCATGCTGGAGCCAGAAAGCCTCTCAACGAAGAAATGCTCCTCCAGGGCATTGACCCCGATGTCTCTAAGTTCTTCCACGTCGTCTATCGGGATGTCGCCACCGTCAGGCAGATCCTGGTGCCAATGGTTAGCATGGGGCGAGGTGAGAATCAGGCTATCGTTCTGATGAACGAATCGGAAATAATAGCCTCTGTCGTTGGCTTCCATATCTCTGGCGCTGATGAGCTTAGCCTGCACGCCCCAAAACACCTTACGCTGGGAGTAGTCGGTCACGCCTCCTGTAGCCAGGGTATCAACGGTGGTCAGATGCCAAAAGCCATCCAGTTTTCCGTTGCTGTCTGTGGAAATAGAGCACGACCCAAGGAGCAGGGCGGCGAATATATAGACAAATCTCTTTTTCATAAGTTAAAAGTTCCTGTCTTACTTATCGTGAGCTGAAAACCGGTATTGCGCCCGAGTATGCTGCCGAAGTCCATG
>OMVH01000167.1 GCA_900314365.1 uncultured Prevotella sp.
CCACCTCTTCCCATTCCGAACAGAGAAGTTAAGCCCGCTTGCGCCGATGGTACTGCAATGCAATGCGGGAGAGTAGGAGACCGCCCCACTTTTATACGGAAGCCCTGCTGCTGAGTTCTTTCAGCGGCTGGGCTTTCTGCTTTGAGGGGCATTGTGTCTTTGGCCTTTTACCTTTTTGTTTGTCGTATTCTTTGCATTTACTTGTCTATGTCTGTGAATCCTGTTTATTTCATAGTTATGTCAACCTTCCACTTTAAGACGATTGGAACATACAGCCCATTCTGTCATATTGCTTGTAGTCGGAAAATCTTGATATAATCTAGATTGTAGAATAGAAGAATTTCCCCTCGTTGTATCCTATTATATAGTTACCACTTTCACTTACGGCAATAGTTGTTATTTTACGGCGAGTTGTAAGGATCTTATAAACAGTGCCATCCCAGCGCAATACAACTATTTGCCCAGCAAAAGTTTGTCGTATTCTTTGCATTTACTTGTCTATGTCTGTGAATCCTGTTTATTTCATAGTTATGTCAACCTTCCACTTTAAGACGATTGGAACATACAGCCCATTCTGTCATATTGCTTGTAGTCGGAAAATCTTGATATAATCTAGATTGTAGAATAGAAGAATTTCCCCTCGTTGTATCCTATTATATAGTTACCACTTTCACTTACGGCAATAGTTGTTATTTTACGGCGAGTTGTAAGGATCTTATAAACAGTGCCATCCCAGCGCAATACAACTATTTGCCCAGCAAAAGTATGTCGCCTTTGGTTATTTTTTGCTTGCTGTTCGGTCATGCCCCAATATAGGCAATATATATACTTGTCATTGGCAGTGATTGCCTTGAAATGGATGGGGTTGGACTCCCAAACATCACCTTCTTTTAGGGTCTTGGGGTTGAAAGTGTTTCTACCTTTCCTAAATTTAAAAGATGTGCCATCTGTAAGGTTGTAGAATTGAATTGCAGGAAACATTTGATAAGCAAACACTGCCACATTGTTTTTGTGATTGTAGGCGAACGATCCATAGTTGGCAAGCCATGAAGGATACCTCGAATCAAAAATGATTTTGCTCACTTCTTCTATTTTGCCAACACCATCAGTTGACGGTGTTGATCGAAGAATAGCTTGAAAGCCGTTTTTTTCTTGTCTGCCAACAAAGATATACCGCCCAAGAGAGTCCACAAAGGGGAATTTTGCTTCCATTACAAGGGGGTATGGACATATAGATTTCGGCGAGATGATAGATTGACCATTTCGTTTTAGTGTGTCTCCACTTACTGCATACAAATAGGGATTATCGCGCTCATAAGCTAACATGTTTCCTTCAAGATCCCAAAAAGTGACAGGCACGTTGAATACGTGTGTTCCATTTTTGCGTTTGAAAAACTCCTTTTTAAATGACATTGCGCCCTTTCCCCAATCAATGGCAAAGCATTTCAGGAGTTGATCTCCAAAGCTGCCTGGAAACTCGTATGTTATATACAATTTGTTGTTGTCTACAATCTTCATATCTTGAATATTCTTGATATTCAGCAATGTGTCACAACCGAGTGGTGTCCAAGATATCGGTTGATAAGGATATTTGTTGGTTGCTTGCATCCATGTGTAAGTCGAAATGATGGTACACAGGAAAATGATGATGCGGTATCTCATAATGATTGTTGGCAAATTATAGTATTGTTGGATGATATTTTTAGCGCAACGACGCATTCCTCATGTTACTCTAACTCTAAGGGTTCGTATGCTTGCTGTTCACTGTTATGGGATGGCGGACCAAAGCTGCCATCGCTCCTTCTAACCATCATTTTGGTTCCTATGGATTGTAGAAAAGACATCGGAGAAGTCATCATCTTGCGTATGATTTGTTTAGCCTTGGTCGCAGAACAAGTCTGTTCGTTTTCATACGTGTAAGTGTAAATGGGTTTCTGTACAAATTCAACCTTGTTTAAATCCCAAACGAAAAGTCCGTTCTCATCCTCTATTCTCATTATCAATCCAGGAAGACCATAAAATTTGTACGGTCCGTATGGCACTGCCAACTCTGTTGTGTACCATGCGGTGTAATTTCTTCCTGCGAAGAAGAGCTTTGCTTTGTTGCAGTTATGAGAGGCGATCATGGTGTCAGCATCAATGAACTGCCAGTCAAAAGGCTTTGTAACAGTGGTGTAGCACAAGACACCAGCATTTAGCATGAGCCTATACTTCTCTGAAACACTACGTGTGTTGATGTCCGTAGTAATCTCGCATGGATAAGTTTGGCTTGGAATGTTTTGGCTCTGAAGCCCTTTCTTCATTCGCTCAGTAGCGAGTGAATCATAGTAGAATACAACATAGCTGAAGTCTTTGATATATTTTCTACCTATCTGTACTTTACGTATGTCTTCTGAATATGCGGCATTCCGATTGAACCGAAATTTAAATGAATACACGCACTCCACCTCGGTTGTATCAATACACCTTTTTTGTTCTAATGTTTGAGGTGCCGGAGGCAACTGTGCAAATGCACAATTACATATTGTGCATAGCAGAATAAGCATTACTATCTTTTTCATAATAAAGTAAAATATAATTCACAATATCCTGTATCTCACCTTTAGCAATACACTTCTTGGACGAATCCTATATATAGTAGTGTTTTCTTGCAATTCTGTGGAGAAAGAGTTTATAT
>OMVH01000171.1 GCA_900314365.1 uncultured Prevotella sp.
CGGTCTTCGGGTCGCGTGTGCACTGCTCGGGCTTGAACTTGTAAGCTCCGTGGCTTGTACCAATGGAGATGGCAAGCGAGTCGCAGCCAGAACGCTGGCTGAAGTCGATGACTTCCTCAGGACGGGTATAGTGTGATTCCTCAGCGGAAACTTCGTCCTCTACGCCTGCGAGCACGCCTAACTCGGCTTCTACGGTCACGTCGTACTGGTGAGCGTAGTCGACTACTTTCTTTGTCAGGGCGATGTTCTCCTCGTAAGGCAGGGCCGAACCGTCGATCATGACAGAAGAGAAACCCAGGTCAACACAATCCTTGCAGAGCTCGAAGCTGTCGCCGTGGTCGAGGTGGAGCACTATCTCAGGATGGTTGCATCCAAGTGACTTTGCATACTCAACGGCTCCCTGAGCCATATAGCGCAGGAGGATAGGATTGGCGTACTTGCGCGCACCCTTCGAAATCTGAAGGATAACGGGCGAGCGAAGCTCAGAAGATGCGGTAATGATAGCCTGCAACTGCTCAAGGTTGCTGAAGTTGAAGGCAGGGATTGCATAGCCGCCCTTGACGGCTCTCTTGAACATCTCGCGTGTATTGACGAGACCAAGATCTTTGTAGTTTACCATAATAATATAATTAAAAGAATGTTTGCCTCATTATTTTAGCAATGCAAAGTTAGCGTATATATTTTGTAGGGCAAAAGAATCCGCATTAAAAAAAATTAAAGCCGCCGGACCCTTTCTGCGCTCCGTTCGTGTAATCCTTTGGGGGAATATGCTGGCCTCTTTTTGATGATGTCGGACTGTGGCTTGGAGATAAGTCGCATGATACTGGCAGGATGGTCGGCCGCAGACGTATCAACCAAATATAAAAATAATGTTTAACTGGGTCAACCAACATTAAAAATAAGACTCAAAGTAGTCAACCAAAAGCGTTAAACTACAGTGTTGGCAGGATGGTCGTCATGCATTTTCGCCAGTACTTCTTGAGCGGTACTCGAGTATTGTAGTCAAATTACTCGAGTATTGTAGTCAAATTACTCCAGTACTTTCCTTTCAGTACTCAGTAGAAAAACGGAGACCAAGGGCTTGTCATTGTAGAGAGGAAGTGCTGCAATCTCTTACTGAAGGAGGAGACTCTTGTAGATATACAATCAAGCCGGATGGACGGAGCTTCTTTTAGGAGGCCTGTCCTTCCGGCTTTTCTGTGATACAGCTTCGATGTTCGCTGTTGTGCTATCCCGGTAAATGCTGATTGCGACTATTTCTTCGTGAGCGATGTTTCGGAATGGATTCTGGTTTTGAGCAGTATCTGGTTGGAAGCACTTCCTACAAGAATGTCAAAGTCGCCAGGCTCCAAGGACCATTCTTTTTCTTTGTTGATGGTCATCAGGTCATCTGGCGTGAGCGTGAACCCTACGTTTACTGTCTTGCCCTTTCGTATCATCACCCGTAAGAAATGCTTGAGTTGCATCACCGGCTGCACTACCGGGGCGTTGAGCGGTCGCAGATAGAGCTGAGGAACTTCCTCGCCATCAAGGTCGCCCGTGTTGGTCACATCGAAGCTCACCTTGTAGTTGTTCCCGTCGGGCTTCACCTGCAGATTGCCGTAGCTGAAAGTAGTGTAGCTTAGTCCGTAACCGAAAGCGTAGAGTGGTTCGGCCGTCATTTCCACATAGTTATGGGGTCTGGGCAAGCGCTTGTTATAATAGACCGGTAGTTGCCCTTCGCTCCTTGGCACGGAGATGGGCAGGCGTCCTGCTGGATTTACATCACCGAAGATGACGTCGGCAATGGCTTGTCCTCCTTCCTGGCCGGGATAGTAGGCTGTCAGCAGGGCATCGGCGTGCTCTGCAGCCCAATTCTTCAACATGGGCCTCCCTTCGATGTAGACAACAATGAGCGGTTTCCCCGTCGCCTTCAGAGCTTCCAACAGCTCTTGCTGGCGGCCCAGCAACGAGAGGGTGGCGCGGTCGTAACCTTCGCCGCAGTCCATGTCACTGACACTCTTGATGTCGGCTTCGGCAGCTCCAGTGTTCTTGTAGTTGGTTTTGAAATCGCGGGCGGATGAGCCTCCTACAACGCATATGACCGCGTCGGCCTGTCGGGCTGCCTTCGTGGCTTCGGCAATGTCGCAGTTGGTAGTGTCGCGCACAGGGCAGCCTTTGGCGTAGAGGACATTATTCTCGTCAACCTTTGTTTTCACACCCATCAGCACTGTCTTCACTTTTCCTGGAGCCTGCGGGGCCGTATAGTCGCCTAGCAAGTTGTAGACATTGTCTGCATTCGGACCTACCACAGCCACTTTAATGTCCTTACGCAACGGCAGTGTGTGATGGTCGTTCTTCAGCAGAGTGACAAGTTTCTGTGCGGCTTCGAGGGCTACACTACGGTGAGCTTCGCTGCCTACCGCCCTTGTGGCTCTCACGTCAACGTAGGGATTTTCAAAGAGTCCCATTTCGAACTTCTTGCTCAGTACCCTTGCACAGGCACTGTCAACGAGGGTTTCGCTCACCAGGCCTTTCTCAACGGCCTCCTTCAACTGGCTGTAAGCGTTTGCTCCGAGGTCTGCGTCGACTCCGGCCTTCAAGGCTGCTACAGCCGCTCCTTGCAGTGAAGGTACCACGTGATAGGATGACCATATACCGTCGATAGCGAAGAGGTCGGAGACCACGAAGCCTTTGAAATGCCATCGGTTGCGGAGCAGGCCGTTGAAGAGGTCAGGGCTACTTGTAGAGGGTATGCCGTCAAGAGCATTGTAGGAAGTCATCACACTGAGAGCTCCGGCTTCGATAGCTTTGTGGAAAGGTGGCAGAAAATTTTGCAGCAGGTCGCGCTCTCCGATGACGCTCTGTCCGCCGTTCTGTCCACCTTCTGTGGTACCATACCCGATGAAGTGCTTCAGTGTGGCCAGTGTGGCATAGGGGCTTTGAAGCTTGCCTCCGCCTAATCCTTTGACCAAAGCAGCCCCCATTGTGCCTGTGAGCACCGGATCCTCACCCATGCTTTCTTCCACGCGCGACCAGCGTGGATCGCGACTTAGGTCAAGCACTGGGCCGTAACTAATGTGCGCGCCTTGCAGCCTCACCTCCTTGGCTACTACTTCGCCGACGCGCTCCATGGTCGGGACCGACCAGGTGGCGGCCATTCCAAGTCCTGTGGGAAAGACGGTAGTGCCGATAGCCATGTGCCCGTGAGGAGCTTCTTCGGCCAGGAACAGAGGGATGCCAAGCCTTGTGTGCTCTACGGCATAGCGTTGCATGGCGTTGACGGTCGTGGCGGCTAAGGCAGGCGTGAGACCGTTGCTCAGACTCTTCTGGGTCCAGGGGTCGGCGCGGAGAGTGGCCCAAAGCATTCCGATATGGTTCTCTCCAATGTCTTTTCGGAACGACTCTGTCAGCTCGGTGCGTTTGCCGTTGCGCTGATAGTAGTTCCATGCCATCGTGCACCGGAGTTGTCCGAGTTTCTCGTCAAGGGTCATGCGTCCGAGCAAATCGCTCACGCGCTCGCTGATAGGCAGTCGCGCGTCATTGTAGGGCATGTTCTTTTGTGCCTGCATGCTGATGGTCAGCATGCAGGAAAGCAATAAGCAGTATTTGAGTTTCATGTGTCTTGTTTGATGTCTTGTCTGTTATAGTTTTGAGTACCGAAGTCTAAAAGCCCTTCTTGTCTATAAGTTTCAGTCGTTGTTCCTTGTTTTCAGTAGAAGATCGGCAGTATTGTGCATCAAGCGAAGAAATTCTCTCACAGCCTTCCCCTGGTAGTTTTTTTCCAAAGTGAGCACCGATGTGTGGAGTGTGGCGGCACGCTCTTCTATGGGAATTCTGACCACTCCCTTCACGGCGCGTGAGGCTGCATCGGGTAGTATGCTGACCCAACGTCCGCGACGAACCATGTAGACGATGTGGGAGAGGTCGTCAATCTGAACGGTGGGGTGGAGTATGAGCCCCAGGCTGAGTGCGGCGGCATCCATGTGTTGTCTGATTTGTAAGTCTTGAGAGGGCAGCACCAGTGGATGCCGTATCAGTTCTCTTATGCTCACTGTCGGCAAGGCTGCAAGGGTGTGTTGCTCGCTGACGATTGCACAGAGGGGTGTGTCGAAGAGAGGCTCTACAAGGATGGACTCCTCAAGTGTGTGCGGAGTAAAAGTCAGAGCGAGGTCCAGTTCGTGCTGCCGGAGCTTTTCGGGTAGCAGTGGTGCAGCCACCTGACTGATTTTGAATCTGATGTGTGGATAGGCCTTGTTGTAGATAGTGAGAGTTTCAGCGAGCAGTTCCGACAGTCCCAGTCCGGAAGCGATGCCAAGGCTGACGCTGCCCTCGCGCAGTTCGCCTAAGTCGGCTAAACGCTGGAGTCCCTGCCGGGCATCGTTGAGGATACGCTTGGCATCTTCGAGGAAGATTAGTCCCTCGGCAGAGAGGCTGACGTGCTTGCCTGTACGGTGGAAAAGAGGCACACCAAGCTCCATTTCGAGTTGTTTTATCTGTTGGGAGAGCGTGCTTTGTGCCACGTTCGACAGTCGGGCGGCTTCCGTGAAGTTCAGTGCGTGTGCCGCGTTGACAAAGTAGCGAAGTTGTCTGATTTCCATTCCGGTTGGATTATGCGATGCAAATATAATGATTTTCTTCCACATCCGTGAAGTGAAAGGGCTTTTTAATGGTAGGGTGGTGGACTGGTAATCAGTTTCTCTGCTTTTTCTCTATCAAATTCTTGCTTTCGTGAAAGGAAAGAGCTATTTTTGCATATACGATAAAATAGAACGAGATGAGCAAGAACTTTAAGCTTATACCCTACGGTATTTCTAACTTCAAACAAGTAAGACAAGAGAATCTTTATCTGGTTGACAAGACCATGTTCTTCGAGCGGATGGAAGCGGCTGGACATTTTCTGTTCTTCGTGCGCCCGCGCCGCTTTGGCAAGAGCCTCTT